>JBJYWW010000105.1:0-14847 GCA_046259645.1 Anaerolineae bacterium | reverse complement strand
TACGTGCCGGGCGGGAGCTGCACGGCCCGACCGGCCGGGTTCAAGGGGGCTGGGCGCGGCGGCGTGACCCATTCGACCGACCGCGCCACCAGCAATGGGAAGGCGAGGCGGGTGGCGATGTCGCCCCCGTCAGGATCGAAGCCGAACACGACGATGCGCGAGCCGGCGTCGGTCCCGGCCACGACGACGGGCGCGCCTTCGGCCTCGAGCAGCACCTCGCCGTCGTCCGGCGCGAGCAACCGGGTCGGCGCCGCGAGTCGAGCGCCGGCCAGCCCGATTCCACTGGCCAGGCCACGGCCGGCGGACGCCGTGGCCCCAACAGAGCCGGAGGCGGCTTCGGAACCGTCGCCGGAGCTACCGTCGGAGCCGCCTGCCGCAGCCCTCGACTCGTCTAGGCTGCCGGCGACCGCAGCGCTGCCGTCCCCGATGACGTAGCCGCCTTCGCGTTCGGTCGGGCGCCAGCTGCCGCGCGGCGGGGCGAACACCATCACACCACCCGGCGGCAGCACCTCGGGGACCTGCTGAACGAACACGGTCACGTCGACCGTGCCGTCAGTGCGGTACGAGCCCGGGCCAGCCGTGGTCAGCGACACACTCGGGATCGACAGCAGCGCCCGCTCCACCGCGTCGGAGCTGCCGACCAGCTCCACGCGCAGCGTCTCCTGCTCCAGGGGCACGGTGACCTGGTCGTCAGCGCTAAGCTCGTCACCTGTCTCCATGCTCACGGTCGCGGTGCGCCCGCCATAGGGCAGCGTCCACACGGTCTCGAACGTGCCGTCCGCGGCCACCCTGGCCTCGACGCGTTCGGCCTCATGACCGTCGACGGACAGCAGCAGCGGCGCGACGGTCTCAGATCCGAACGCCGCCAGGCGGGCAAACAGCTGGGTGCGTCCGCCGGACGTGAGCGAGCCGACTGCCACTACCGCGGCGTTGTCGAGCGCATCGCCAACCACCTCCCAGCGCACTCCGTCACCGGCCTCCATGCCGGTCAATCCGGCCCCGTCGAACGACTCGCTGTCGGGCGCGGCCTCGGCGTCGGTCTCTGGCCCGCCGCCTGCCGCACCCTCGCCCCCGACGTTCCCGTTTCCGGTCGCCGGACCCCCGTCGGAGACGACCACGATCTCGGCCTCCGGCCCGGCGACCGCTCGCGCGAGCGCGAGCGCCGCTGTCAGGTCCGCGCCCGTCCCACCGGGCCCGAGCGCGCCGAGCTCCTCGAGCACACGGCCTCTGTCGGTCTCGCGCGCCAGCAGCACTTCCGGCCGTGGCGCCAGCGTCACCAGTGTGACCTCGCCGGGTGTCTCGGACACCACCGCGCGTGCCGCGTCGAGCGCCTCCGTCCATCGTCCTCCAGCCGCCATGCTCGTTGTGGTGTCGACGACCAGCGCCCTGTCCCGCGCGGCCCCGAGCACGCCCGGAAGCGACGGAGCGGCCAGCGCGATCGCGACTAGCGCCGCCACGGTGAGGTGCATCAGCAGCAGCAGTGACGCCGGGATCGCTCGCCGTCGCGGGGGCACCGCGGCGCGAAGGGCGAGCCACGGCGTGACCGACGGCACGACGACCCGCACTTCCCGCCGGCGACGGGAGTGGAGCCACAGGATCAAGGGCAACGCCAGCAGGAAGAGAAGCCCTGCCGGCCACGAAAGCGTCACTGCCGCGCACCCTCCCCGCCCACGCGGGTCGCCGGCGAGCAGCGCGAGACAGGCATCAGCCCACCAGCAGCGCTCGTCGCTGCAGATACGGGATGACGGCCCGTTCGAGCGGCCAATCGCTGGGCAGCAGGGCATACGAGGCCCCGCGGGCGCCCACCAGTGAGCGCAAGCGATCGAGACGCCGGTTCAGCTCGACGCGATACTCGGCGATCGCCGCGTCGTCGACGACCAAGGTGACCGCCTCATCGGTCTCGCAGTCCACTACCTCGAGCGCACCCGACACCGTCGGCTCGAGCTCGTCGGTGTCGAGGACATGCAGCACCAGCACGTCCCATCGCGGCGACGGAACGCGGGCCAGGGCGACGTCGAAGTCGTCGGCGACCCATAGGTCGGACACGACGACCAGCAGCCCCCCGGCAGGGGCGCGCGCCGCGACGTCGCTCACCACCGACTCCAAGTGGCTGGCCGATGCCGACACGGTCGCCAGCTGCGACAGGTGCGCCAGCAGATCGGCGCCGCGACCGGTGCCGCTGGCCGGGCCCCAACTAGCGCTCGCGCCTATCGCCGGGAAGGGCACCACGGTCGTGCGATCGCCTGCGGCCAGCGACATCCAGCCGAGCGCGGCGGCCAGCTCCAGCGACATCCGGTGCTTGCCGGGCAGTTCCGCCATGGATCTGCTTATGTCGAGTACGATGTACACATCCGCGGCGTGCGTCACCCGCCCGACCTTGACGAACACCTCGTCGTGGCGCGCGACGGCCGGCCAGTCGATGTGCCGGCGATCGTCGCCGGGGCTGTAGGGGCGGTGATCGATGAAGTCGGCGGCCGGTGTTCGTCGCGCTCCTGGCCTGTTGCCGACGCGCGCGCCGGATCGGCGGGTCCTGAGCGACAGCCGCTCGATGCGCCGCAGGAGATCGTCGTCGAGCAGGACTGCGCCGCCGGTGCTAGGGCCCTCGTCCGCGCGGACCATCAGCGCGCCTCCGCGCGGGTGAAGTAGCGGCGCACGGTCTCGCGCAGCCGCCATGGGTACTGCAGCGGGTCGAGCTCGGCCGCAATCTCCCCGCTCTGCGTGGAGCCGCCGGTGGCTCGCTCCGCGGCGGCTTCGGCAGCGCCTGGGGCAGCCTGTCTCTCGGTGCGCCCGGGCGCGGCGGCAGGGCCACCTTCTGCGGCGCCGAGGGTGCTGGCCCCAGGCTTCGCCGCAAGCCGTTCGGCGGGCGGCCCCTCGCGCGTCTGCACCTCGGGCGCTCCGGCCGCCGCGCCGAGGCTTCCCCCGCGCGCCGCCAGGATGTCCAGCTCGGAGGCCAGCTCCTCGACGCCCGCGGCTGCGCTCGCCGCGTCGGGGCTCTCGAGCGCGCGCCCCGCGCTGCGAAGCGCCCTCGAGAGGTCCGGCTCATCGTCGGCGACGTCGGCTGCCGCCCCGTGTAGCGCGTCGGCCAGGTCGTGCCGGCCTGCTTCCGTCAGCTCCGGCGCGCGGTCGGCGAGGGCCCGGGCGAGCCGGGCCGCGGCCGACGGATCGCCTGACTCGAGGGCCTCGGCCATCGATCTGGCCGCGGCATGGTCTCCCAGGGCCGCTGCCAGCGCGCTGAGCGCCGGGGACGGCGCGGAAGCTGCACCGGAGCCCGCGCCGGGGCCCGGTCCGCCGCCGGGACCGTTGCCGCCCCCTGCCTCGGCCGCGCCGCCGCCAAGCGCGCCCCAGGTGACCGATGGCAGCCGGGTGCGAGGCGCCTCGGGCGCGGCCGCGCCGAGGAGAATCCAGAGACCCGCGAGCGCGAGGGCCAGCGCGAGCGCGGTCTCGGCTTCGCGCCGCACCATCTGCCCGTCGACCGAGCGCCGACGACCGATGACCGTCACGGCAGACGCAGCGTCGTCCAGCAGCCGCTCCTCGATCGACGTCGCTGGCCCGCGGCTGTCGACCTCTACCGCGGTGACGATGAGCTCGCCGAGACCGAAGCGCCTGTCCAGCAGGCGACTGGGATCGGCCCGCCCACCTGATCGCGCTCCCCATGCCGCCGCTGCCCCGAACCCCACGACCGTGGCGGTCAGGACCGGCAGCCGGCCAAGCTCAAGGCCCCATCCCAGTCGCAGCGACAACGCCGCAAGCGGCACGAGCATGGCCATCCACAGCGCGCGCAGAAGCAACACCTGCCGTCGGGCACGGCTGACGCGGTCTCGCAGCCGCTCGTAGCGCACTCGGAAGTGGATCACGTACTTCGCTCCGCGACGCGCTGTCTGTCTGCCAGCCGGCGGCGGAGGTTCCATGCCATGAGTATCACGGCGAGGGCGAGCAGCGAGTACCCCGCCGGGAGGAGACGACCGTCCACTCGCGCGACCAGCTCCTCGGCCCTGTCAGCCGCCGCATCGTTGCCGAGCTCCGCGAACGCCGCGGCAGCGGCCGCCGCCCGCACTCGCGCCTCGGTCGCGCGCCAAGCGGGGAGACCAGACGCCCAGCGGTAGTCGGCCGAGGCCGTCAACCCGACCTGCGCGCGCCGCGCCACCTCCGCTGCCGCCGCGGCCGCGTCGGCCTGGCCGAGTGCCTCGAGCGACCGTTTCGCCTCCGCGGCTGACGCGGCCGCCCGGGCGTAGTCACCGGCGTCGAGAGCGGCGGCCGCTTCGGCCAGCTGAGCCACCGCGCTGGATCCGTCGCGGGCCTGCTCCAAGAGCGCGCCGGCTCGGGCGCCGAGCTCCGGACTCGCCGTCTGCAGCAGAGGCACGGCGGCCGCCAGCACGTCCTCCGCGGAGGCGAACTCACCCGCGCGGACGCCTTGCTCCACTACCGTCAGATCGGGAGCGTACAGCGGATGGCGGCGCCATCCGCCATCCAGATAGGCCGGCAGCCACGCCAACCACGCCGTCTCGAGCTTGTCCGGCGCCACGCCGTATGCCGCTTCGAGGGCGATCCGCCAGCTCGCGGCGTCCGATGAGGCGCCGAGAAAGCGCAGCAGCGTCGAGAAGCCGTACCGCTCGACGAGGAAGTGGATGATCGACCTGCCTTCCGGAGCCGCGACGCGTGGGTCGAGGTACGCCGAGCCCGGCGACGCCATGTCGCTCCAATGGTACAGGGCGCCGCGCGAGAACGAGTCGCGCAGGCGCGCGACCTCGGCCGCGTCGGCATCGCCGGGCTGCTCGAGGAACCGCGCGACGCCGTCGAGCAACCCGTCGGGCAAGCGATCGTCGGACGCCTCGGTGGCCAGCAGCCGCGCGACTTCGCGCCGCACCGCGTTGTCGATCGCGACGTCCGAGCCTGGTCCGACCGGCGGGACGACGATCTCGATCTCGCGCCTTCCGCGGCGCGAGCCGGCGAGCATGCCGTCGGTTTCGACGAGCAGCGGGTTCGATTGCAGGTAGCTCGCGCGCGATGGGTGGACCCGCAGCGTCAGCGGCTCGGAGAGCTGGACGCCGAACGCCTCGGCAAGCGCGTCGTAAACGCGCGGCACGGTGTCGAGCGCCACGTCGCGCGCCTCCTCGTCGCCTAGGCTGTACAAGGCAATCACCCGCCCATCGCGGACCTCGCGCCACGACACCTCGACTCCGGCAGGTTCGGGCGATGGGCTCGCTGGCGACGTCTCCGCCTGCGCCGGACGGGCCGCGCGCGCGGGCGCCGGCGCCAGAGAGGCGCACACCCCGATGGCTGCCGCAACCAGCGCCAGCCGCGGCGTCGCGCGGGTCACCGCGTCACTCTCACGTCAGCGTGCGTCGGTGTCTCGCCTAGCCGTGTCACGCGGTCCGGGCGATGTACGAACACCACCGGGATCGCGGCGCAGCGTCAGCGTGTACTGATACGGCCAATCCCGGTCAACCAGCACCTCGGCCCACGCCGTGCGCTCCTCGGGCGGCAGGGGCCGCTCGCCGGGGCGCACGAACAGCAGCTCGCGATGGAACGGGTCGTCAGGACCGACCGTGCCGGCCAGCGACCAGTCACCGGCCTCCATCGCCGTGCGGTACCACTGCGACACGAGGTCGAGCCCGGCACACGCCAGGTAGTGTCTCTCGGAGCCGCCCGCGTACCCGGTCGGCTGCGCTCCCGGGTACACCTGCATCTCGAGGAGGTGTCTCGACGGCGTCCCCACGTCGTCGGGCGGCACGGGCTCCGCCGACTCGCACACCCGCCGCCGGGCCAGGCGCACCGTGCCGGGAACAGATGCCGGGAACGCGACGATCACCTCCTCACCGTCGGCGAAGTAGACCTGAAGCGGCGAGTCGGCTTCGATGGCCGACCCACGCTCGAAGGTCCAGCCGTTGGCGGGCATGGCCTCCTTGAAGAACGGCGGCCCGTCGAGCCCTTCGGGCAACGCGTAGAGCTCCGAGTAGCCCCACCCGTCAGCCGTGTCGATCTGCAGCTCGCGAGCGTCCGCCCCCGGCGGCAAAGGCAGGTCATCGAAAAGCAGCGAGGCGCCGGTCGGCAGTCGGCGCCCTGACTCCGCGCGCGACAGCGCGATGTCGATCGCGGACGACCCATCTAGCGAGCGCAGCGCGAAGGAGACAGGATCGCTGTCGTCCGCCGGGAGGGCCACCACATGGCCCTCACCCGGGTACCGCGCCGCCAGGCTGAGCGGCTGGGACCACGAGCCCGACGCGAGTCGCCCGGACAAAGCGGCGGTCAGCAAGTCAATGTCAGCGCAGTCGCTGGTCCACGTCTCGAGAGCCTTCGCCTCAACAGCACCCCGCCGATACCCGGTCAGGCGCGCTCCTGGCGGCGCGGGCACGTGGGCGAGGTACACCGAAGTGGAGCGCCACGCCGCGGTGCCCCCTCCGTCGTCGGCCGGGAGGCACTCCCCACGCCCCAGGGCCAGCTCCGATTCGCCGCCAGGCCGAGACCACAGCCCAATGACTACCGACTGCCGGTCGTCGGAGTATGCGATCATCCGCGCCGCGCCGACGTCGACCGCGGCCGTCTCGCGCCAACCGAAGTCAGCGAGCAGCTCGGCCATCGCTGCGCCGGCCGCCTCGGGGTCGAGGGGCAGGCGCCACTCCTCGGTCAGGTAGTCAGCGTGGTCGTATCGCCACCGCTCGACGTGCGGCGGCAACGGGACAGCGCCGTCGAGCGCAGTAGCCGGCGCACTGCGCGCCCCCCCGGCGTCCCTCACAAGACGCAGGTACTCGTTGCCCCCAACTTCGTACTCGGGCTGGACTATCAGCCATGCATCTCCGCGGGCCCATTCTCGGTAGTCGTCAGCGTCGTCGGCCAGGGTCCACCCTTGCGGAGGCAGGTTATCCCAATACCACTCGGCGACCTCGCTGCCGGTGGCCCCGGCGACGTCGTAGAGCGCGACTACCGCCGGCGCCGCTTCGTCAAGGTCGCGAGCGAAGAACGCAAGCGCCGACCCCGGAAAGCGCGGCACGTATGCCAACACCTCCGACCAGCCATCGGGCGGCGGGTCAGGAGCCGGCGGGATGATGCTCCCCGGCCTGCAACGGGACATCGCCGCCGGCACATAGCTCACGTTGGGCCCGGCTGCGCCGCTGACATGGGCCGCGGCTCCCGCACTGGTCGCGCCGCTCCCGCCTCGCGCGACAGCGGCCGCGCGAGGGGCTTCGCCGCCCGGCGCCGGCGCATCCGCGGCAACGCCGACCCGATCGCCACCCCCGAGGAGGACGGCGACAAGCACTGCGGCAACGGGGCGAAGGAGCCCGGCCATTGCTCCTAGTTCCACGGGGCAATTGTATGTCAGAGCGTCCACTTAGCGCCGCTTGCGCGTGAGGGGCACGAACTGCACCCCGCCCAGGCTCGTCACCTTGAAGTCGTCGCCGCAACGCTCGATCAGCTGCAGCTCCTGGTAGCAGCCCGACGCACCGACCGGTATGACCAACCTACCGCCGTCCACCAGCTGCTCGCACAGCCGCCGCGGCACGTGATCCGGCGCCGCCGTGACCACGATCCCATCGAACGGGGCCTTCTCGCGCCATCCGACGTAGCCGTCGCCGTGGCGGACCGTCACGTTCTCGTAGCCCAGAACGGCGAGCGTAGCGGCCGCGCGAGTCGCCAGCTCGAGGATGATCTCGATCGTGAAGACGTGGTCGACGAGCTCGGCCAGTACGGCGGCCTGGTAGCCGGAGCCGGTGCCGACCTCGAGCACCCTGTCCCGCGGCCTGAGATCCAAGGCCGAGGTCATCAGGCCGACGATGTACGGCTGCGAGATCGTCTGCCCGTGCCCGATCGGCAGCGGCCGGTTGTCGTAGGCGGCGGCGACCTGGTCGACGGGCACGAACTTCTCGCGAGGCACGGCGCGCAGGGCCCCGAGCACCGCCGGGTCGCGAATGCCCCAACTCGCCACGGCGTCAGCAACGTTCCTCGCCATCACCGTCCTCCCATCGCCGCTTCCGGTCGCGGGACCCGGGCGCCGTCCATGTGGTGAGCGTACCTCACGGGACCGTTCGGCGCCAGCGCTCGGTCGCCATCGCCCGGAGCCGGCCCCACGTTCGCCAGCGGCGAGTGACGGGTGCTAGACTGCCCGCCGTGCCGCCTCGTATCTCGCTGCTGGACGACGTCACGATCTCGCGCATCGCCGCGGGCGAGGTTGTCGAGCGCCCCGCCAGCGTGGTCAAGGAGCTCGTCGAGAACAGCGTCGATGCCGATGCGGGCGACGTGCGCGTGGAGATCCAAGACGGTGGCGCCAGGCTGATCCGCGTGGCCGACGACGGTCACGGTATCCCGCCGGACGAGGTACGGCTGGCGCTTGAGCGACACGCGACCAGCAAGATCGCCACAGCCGCCGACCTCGTGGAGGTCGCGAGCCTCGGCTTCCGGGGCGAGGCGCTGGCATCGATCGCCGCGGTCAGCATCGTGACCTTGGAGTCTCGCGCCGCGCATCACGACTCCGGGACCCGGCTGCGTGTGGAGAACGGTCGCGCTGGCGAGTGCACCAGCATCGGCATGGGCGCCGGCACCACGGTGACGGTGGAGCACCTGTTCGAGGCGCTGCCTGCTCGGCGCGCCTTCCTCCGACGCGCAGCCACGGAGGCCGGTCACGTTCACGAGGTCGTGGCCCGCTACGCGCTCGCGTACCCCGAGCGCCGGTTCAAACTGGTGAGGGACGGCAGGACCACGCTCGAAGCGCCGGGCTCGGGCTCGCTGGCCGACGCCGTGCTGTCCGTGCTCGGGCTCGAGCCGGCGCGTCAGATGATCCCGATCGAGCACGCCCAGGGGGATATAGAGGTCGGCGGCTATGTCAGCCCGCCGCACCTGCACCGCGCGACGCGCAAGGACATCGCGCTGTTCGTGAACGGCCGCTGGGTGCAGGACCGGCAGCTGTCGTTCGCGGTGACGCAGGCGTACCACACGCTGCTGCCCAAGGGGCGTTTCCCGATAGCCATCGTGCAGATCCGGATGCCGCCGGCCCTGGTCGACGTCAACGTTCACCCGGCGAAGACCGAGGTGCGCTTCAGGGACGGGCGCCCGGTGTTCGCCGCGGTTCAGCGCGCGGTGCGGGCCGCGGCCTCCGGCCAGGCGCCCGTCCCGTCGGTCGGCCCGCAGCACCAGTCGGGCACGGCTGGCGCCGATCGATGGACCGGTGGGCCCGGCGGCACATGGGGTGGCGCTCCGCAATCGCGCTTCGCCGAGCGCCTCGCTGCCGCCCAAGGCACCGCCGAGGGGCAAGCCACGTTCACGCCGGCGGTCGTCTCCGGCTTGCCGCCCCTGCGTGTTCTGGGCCAGATCGCGCGTTGCTACATCGCCGCCGAGGGCCCCGACGGCCTGTACCTGATCGACCAGCACGCCGCGCACGAGCGCGTGATGTACGAGGAGCTTATGGCGCGCGGCGATGACGTGGCGTCGCAGCGGCTGCTGGAGCCTGTCGCGGTCGAGCTCAGCGCATCGCAGATGGCCGTCGTCGAGGAGCACCGTGCGACCTTCGCCGCGCTCGGCTTCGATACCGAGCCGTTCGGCGCGGACACCGTGCTGGTCAGGTCGCTGCCCGACGTGCTGCTCGGCGGCGACGTCGCCGAGAGCCTACGCACGATCGCCGACCTGACCGCGGTCGGCGAGGCGCCTATTGCGGACGCTGTCGAAGAGCGTCTGGTGCGGGCGGTGTGCAAGCAGGCCACGGTCAAGGCGGGCCAGGCCCTCTCAGCGCAGGAGATGCGCGAGCTCGTACGGCGCCTGGAGTCGACATCGTCGCCCCGCACCTGCCCACACGGTCGACCGACTGTGATCGCCCTCTCGCTGGCCGACCTCGAGCGCGAGTTCGGCCGCATCTAGGCCCGCCAGCTCCCGCGACCGAGCGGAAGCTCCGGCAGCTGCGTGCGCTCGGCCGGGACCTATCGCCTGCGACTGGCGAAACCGTGCACGCTGCGGGGCGCGATCTTGAACATCACGCGCTCCTCGCCCGGCGCCCGGTTCGCGGACGGATACTTGGCGACCCCGAGGTACTTGTGGGCCAGCTTGTCGATGTGCGCCTCCGCCTCGTCGCCATCGATGATCTCGACGACGTCGCCGCGGACCGCCAGATAGCGATACGGCTCCGTGCCGTCCATCACCTCGATCGCTACCTCGGGCCGCTCCAGCATGTTGTCGCTCTTCACCCGGCCCTTCGCGGAGTTGACGATCAGGTGCGTGCCGTCGTAGTCGATCCAGACCGGCGTCACCTGCGGCGAACCGTCGGGCATGACCGTAGCCAAATGGCCTAGCGAGCGCGCCTCGAACAGGTCCTCGAAGTCCTTGGGTATCGACGCGACCTCCGCGTCGGCGTGGTTCGGCATCCCCACCCTCCTCCGGCCCGAGCGCGGTCGCCCGGGGCTCGAGTCGCTCTACACGACCTCGGCGAACACATCGCCCAGCCGGGCGAGGGCCTCGTCCACCTCGGCCGCCGCGATGTTCAGACCGGGCATCAGGCGCAGCGTGCTCTTGCCGGCGCCGAGCAGCAGAAGGCGATGGTCGTAGGCGCGCTGCACGATCTCGTCGCGCAAGGCTGGATTCGGCGTCTTGGTGGCCGGGTCGGTTATGAGCTCGGCCGCCACCCACAGCCCGAGGCCGCGAACGTCGCCGATCTGCTCGTAGCGCGCGGCCAAGTCGTGCAGCCCGGCCCGGAACCGGTCGCCCATCTCGGTCGCGTTCCGCAGCAGCCCCTCCTCCTCGATGACCTCGAACGTCGCCACCGACGCGGCGCAGCACACGGGGTTGCCGCCAAAGGTGGTGCCGTGCGACCCGGGCGGCCAGCTCATGTACTCCGCCTTGGCCACGATGGCGCCGAGCGGCAGCCCCGACGCCAGGCCCTTGGCGCTCAGCAGCACGTCTGGCTCGACGCCCACGTGCTCCGAGGCCCACCAGCGTCCGGTGCGGCCCATGCCAGTCTGGATCTCGTCGACGACCAGCAGTATGCCGTGGCGGTCGCACATCTCGCGCAAGCCCGGCAGGAAGTCGTCCGGCGGCGTTATATAGCCGCCCTCGCCCTGCAGCGCCTCGACGAACACCGCCGCGACCTCGCTGGCTGGCTGCGTTCGGGCGAAGACCTCGTTCTCGATGTAGGCGATGACCGCCCGGCCGCAGTCGTCCGGGGAGGCACCGAGCGGCGGTCGATACGGGTTGGGGTACGGGACGTGCGTCACGCCGGGCACGAGCGGGGCGAAGCCCGCGCGCTGGATCGCCTTCGACGCGGTCAGGGACAGAGCGCCCATCGTCCGGCCGTGAAACGCGCCGTGGAACGCGATCAGGCCCGGCCGCCCCGTGGCGTACCGCGTCATCTTGATCGCGCCCTCGACAGCCTCGGCGCCGGAGTTCGTGAGGAACACGCGCTTCTCGAAGTCGCCCGGCGTCGTCTCGATGAGTCGCTCGGCCACGTCGACCTCGGGCTCGTAGTAGAAGTCGGTGCCCGACATGTGCAGGAAGCGCTCCGCCTGCTGCTGCACCGCGCGCACGACCTTCGGGTGGCTGTGCCCCGTCGCGGTGACGGCGATTCCCGCCGTCATGTCGAGGAATTCGTTGCCGTCAAGGTCCCACGCTCGCACGCCGACGCCGCGCTCCATCGCGAACGGATAGGGGCGCGTGTACGACGGCGACATCGCGGCCTCGTCGCGCGCCACCAAGCCGGCCGACTTCGGCCCGGGCAGGCTCCCGCTCGCTTCCGGCGCCGTCGCCGTGGCGACGTCGTGGTTCGTGCTCTGGCTCATGGCTTGCTCCTGGGCTGAGAGTTTGTGGCGACCGGGATGAGGGATCCCGGGCTCTGCGCCGCGTGCTGCCCGGCCCCTGCAGGCGCCGGGCCGGCTGAGCATAGCCATCGCCGATGGGCCGGTCAACGCCTGGTGACGCCCGGAGCGGGTTGACGCTGCGTGGGCCGGCCCTAGAATGCAATCGTGGGCACCTACGCGAACGAGCCGCAGGCGATCGCAGTCACAGCCCTGTGTGGCGGAGTGGGCGGCGCGAAGGTCGCCGCCGGCCTGGCGCGGCTCGTGCGGCCCGAGCTACTGACGATCGTCGTGAACACGGGTGACGACTTCAGGCGCTACGGGCTGTACGTGGCCCCAGACGTCGACACGGTGCTGTACACCCTGTCCGACCTGGCCGATTCCACTACGGGCTGGGGGCTGGCGGGCGACTCCGGCCGCGTCATGGAACGTCTGGCCGAGATGGTGGGCGCGCTTGACGACGAGCCGGGGCACGGAACCGACGACGAGCCGGGGTACGGAACCGACGACGAGCCGGGGCACGGAACGGACGACGAGCCGGGGCACGGAACCGACGACGAGCCGTGGTTCCACCTCGGCGACCGTGACCTCGCCACGCACCTGCTGCGAACTAGCTGGCTGGCCAGCGGCGCAACCCCGACTGAGGTCACGCGAAGGCTCGCGCGCGCCCTGACCGTCGCCCCGACGGTCCTGCCGATGACCGACTCGGCGGCCTGCGCGACGTCGATCGCCACCGCCGACGGCGAGCTGCCGTTCCAGGAGTGGTTCGTGCACCGGCGCTGCGAGCCGCCAGCTATCAACGTGCGGTACGGCAGGGAAGCTGGCGGCGTCCCCGCCGCTCCGACCGACGCCGTGCTGAGCGCCATCGCCGACGCGGACCTGGTCGTGGTGTGCCCTTCGAACCCGTACTTGTCGATCTGGCCGATCCTCGCCCTGGACGGCATGCGCGAGTCGCTCGCCGCCGGACCGGCGCCCGTCGTCGCGATCAGTCCAGTGATTGGCGGCCGCGCCGTCAAGGGCCCGACGGCGCGGATGCTGCGCGACTTCGCCGGCGAGGCCTCGAGCGTGGCGGTCGCCCGGCTCTACAACGACTTCCTGGACGGGATCGTCATTGACGCTACAGACGAAGGCGACGCAGCGGCGATCGAGGAGCTCGGCATCGCGGTCGCCGTCACCGGGACCTTGATGACCGACGACGACGCCCGCGCGCGCGTCGCGCGCCGCGCGCTCGACCTTGGCGCCGACATCGCGCGCCGGTCCGACGGCGTCGGCGAAGCATGATTGCTGCCGCGAGGCGCCCGGCGATTGGCGACGGCATCTGGCTGATCCTGCCTGTCAAGGAGCTCGACCTGGCCAAGGACAGGCTCAGCTCGGTGCTGGCGCCGCACGACAGGCGGCTCGTGATGCACCGGCTGGTCGAGCGCACCTTCGAGGTCGCGACGGTCGCCGCGGCGCGCGAGCGCGCTCTCGCCCGCGTCCTGGTGGTGACGTCGGACCCTGACGTCGAGAGGATGGCGCTGGCGCGCGACTTCGACCTGTTGCCCGACCCCGGTGCGGATCACTCGGCCGCCGCGGCCGCCGGTTCCCGGCACGCCGAGGCGGGCGGGGCGCGCGCCGTGGTCATGGTCGCCAGCGACCTGCCGCTGCTGGCGCCGGGCGACATTCGCGGCCTCGTCACGCACCTGGTGCAGGGCTCCGCGCTGATCGCAGCCGACCGCTCCGGACGCGGCACCAACGCCATCGCCGTCGCCCCGCCGCACTTCCGCTTCTCGGTCGGACCGGACAGCCTGGCGCGCCACGTCGCCGAGGCGCAGCGGCGCGGCCTCGCAACGAAGGTCACTCGGGACGTCGGTCTTGCGGCCGATCTCGACACTCCCGAGGACCTGGAGTGGCTGGCGGGACTGCTCTTTGCCCGCGCACGGGCGACAAGTTAGAATCCGACTTCCATGGATCAGGGCCCTCGCGCTCGCTAGCTTCGCGCGGGGCTGGTCCGGCAACGCCTCTGTGCGACTCCCGCAGTCCCCCAGCGGCATCAGAACTCGGCGGTAGCCTGGGAGGATCCCATGCGCAAGATGTTCACGTTCTTCTTCCGGATCGCGTTCCTGGCCGGCGTCGCCGTTGGCGCCGCCAAGCTGCTCGAGCAGTACCGGGGCTCGCCGGAGGGCGTTGGCGACGAGGGGTTCAGCTTCGGCGCCGACGAGGACCCGTTCGCCATTGACGAGAGCACGCTCGGCGGCGATGTCAGCCAGGACCTGCTGGACCGCCTGGTGTGCCCGCTCGACAAGGGACCGCTGATCCTGATCGACGGCAAGTGGCTCGTCAACCCGCGCAACGGCTACCGCTATCCGATCACCGATGGGATCCCCGTCATGCTCGTCGAGGTCGGCGAGAAGTACAAGGACGAGTCGCTGATCGGGAAGGATGCGGTTGCCCTAGCAGAGAGTGCCGCCGACGCGGCGGCAGACGACGCGTCGATCGCGGACGTGGAAGGCGAGGCCGAGGACACGGACGCCGGCTAGGCGCCCGCACTAGAGCCCCAGCCACAAGCCACCAGGGATGGCCACCAACGCCGACTCGCCGTCAGTGACGGGCTTCGATCCGTCCCTGGCCCACACGTTGCCGGCCGAGGAGGTCGTGGCCGGTCTGCGCACCGACGCCGAGGTTGGCCTCAGCGAGGCAGAGGCCGCCGCGCGCCTTGCCGAGCACGGCCCCAACGCCCTGCGCGAGGTGCCCCGCCCGGGCCTCGGCGTCATGTTCCTGCGCCAGTTCAACGACTTCCTCATCTGGTTGCTGCTGGCCGCGGCGCTCGTCGCGGCGGTCGTGAGCTACTCGACCGGCGAGAGCTACGCCGACTCCATCGCCATCCTGATCATCGTGGTCCTGATCGCCGTGATGGGCGTCGTCCAGGAGTACCGCGCCGAGAACGCCCTGCTGGCGCTGAAGGAGATGTCGGCGCCCGAAGCGGCCGTGATCCGCTCGGGAGCACAGCACAGCGTTCCGGCGCGCGAGGTCGTGCCGGGCGACCTGATCGCCATCGAGACGGGCAACTACGTGCCGGCCGACGTGCGCCTGACGTCGGCCG
>JBJYWW010000104.1:0-6664 GCA_046259645.1 Anaerolineae bacterium | reverse complement strand
GGCCTGGACGCCCATGCTCGGCGGATAGGTCTGACCGCCGTCGGACAGCACCACCGCCACCTCGAATGGCGCTATGTCACCCTTCCGGCCAGTGCGCAGCACCGAGTGGCTCTTGCCGAGCGAGTCCGACAGGTTGTCCTCGCCTCCCGCGATCATGTTGCCGACGCGCGCCGAGATCTGGCCCGAGCGATCGGTGAGCTGGCTGTCGATGGTGGCGGGATCGCCGTGCGACACCAAGCCGATCTTGATGTGCGAGTTCTTGGGGTCGCTCATGTCCAAGGCCTGAATCAGGGCCCGGGCGGCGGCCTTGACCTCTTCGATGGGCTGCCCGACCATCGAGCCGGAGCGGTCGACGTCGAGCACGACGTGCAGCGGCACCTTGTCGCAGTCGGCGCCGACCGTGATCGACACTGTCGACGTATGGCAGTCGAGGATGTCGTCGGGCTGGACCGTGCGGGACTGGTAGCTGACACCGGTCTCGCGGTTGTAGCCGGTACAGGTGCTCGGCTCGCCGCGTTGGGCCGGCGCAGCGGCGTCGGGCCGCTCCGCCACGCTGTACAGCGGCGCGGCGGGGGGTGCCGCGAGGGGCGCTTCGTCGGCGGCGCTCCCCGGAGCGGCGGCGGGCGCTGATGACGGTGCGATGTCGGGCGCCGCCGACGGTGCAGCCGCGGCGATCGACCAGACGGAGCCGAGAGTTACCAGCAGCAGCAGGAGGGTTGCCCCAAGGGCCGAGTAGGTGCGCATCCGTGTCACCCCTGTTTCTGCGCCGGAGTGGCGAGTTATTTGGCTGTGCGCCATTCTAGGCCTGTCCGACGTCATCTCAAAGCCTGACAATCAGATATGTCAGGAAACGGGTGCTATTGACAGTAACGTCAGACGGACGTGTTTGGTTTGGCCCGCCACTGCACTGCTTGCGCGGGCGAGACACGCCATGATATGTTGCGCATCCACTGAGGAGATGGCAAATGAGCGACCATGCGCAGCCTGAGCGTCGGCAGTACGGGATGTGGGAGAGCCCGATCACGGCCGCGCTCCTTGCCGGCGACACGCGTCTCAGCGGTGCGATGTGGGACTCGGGTGGGGAGGCGCTACTGTGGCTCGAGGGGCGGTCCGACAGCGGCGTGCTAGTGTCGGCCCAGCGGGACGATGCGCCACGCGACCTCACGCGGGACCTGGACGTGCGCGCCCAGGTCGGCTATGGCGGGGGCGACTTCACGGTCGCCGACGGGCGAGTGGTGTTCACCGAGCGGCGATCCGGCCGGCTCTACAGCCAGCCCCTGGCCGGCGGCGCGGCTGTCCCAATAACCCCGGCGTTCGGCAAGGCGGCCGCTCCGGCGGTGTCACCGTGCGGGCGATGGGTCGCCTATGTTCACAGCGACGAGGCCCGGGTCGACAGGCTAGCCGTGGTCGATGCCGAGGGCCGATCGTGGCCGCGTATCTTCGCCGAGGGTCACGACTTCTTCATGCAGCCGCGCTGGAGCCCGGACGGTCGCCGGCTGGCGTGGGTGGCTTGGGATCACCCGAACATGCCCTGGGACGGAACGCGGCTGTACGTGGCCGACGTGCAGGAGGCCGGCGAAGAGAGCGATCTGCCGCGCCTCGGCGAGCCGCGCGTCGTGGCAGGCGGCGACGACACCGCCGTGTTCCAGCCGGAGTTCGGTGCGGACGGCGCGGCGGTCTACTACGTCAGCGACCAGTCGGGCTGGGGGCAGCTGCACGCGACGGACCTCGAGTCCGGCGCCACGCGCCGGCTGACCGAGGGAAGTGCGGAGCACGGCACTCCGGCGTGGGCGCAGGACATGCGCACGTACGCGCTCACGGCAGACGCACGCCACGCCTACATCGTGCGCCAGGAGCTGGGCTTCGCCCGGGTGATGCGGCTCGACTTGGAGACCGGCGACCTTGCGCCGGTCGACGCTCTCGCCGCGTACACCAACGTGGACCGGATCGTAACGAGCCCGGCGGGCGATCGCGTTGCGGTGATTGGCAGCGCGCCCGACATCCCGCCGCGCATCGTCGTTCACGACGCCGAGAGCGGCCTGACGCGCGTCGTGGCCCGGTCATCGGGCGAGAACGTGCCGCGCTCCGAGCTGGCCTCGCCCGAGCCGTTGAGCTGGGAGACCACGGATGGGGAGGCCGCGCACGGCCTGCACTACGCGCCGCTCAACCCGCGGTTCGAGTCGGACGGCGAGCCCCCATTGATCGTGCTTGTGCACGGCGGGCCGACCAGCCAGTCGCGCGCCGGCTGGGCGCCCGCCGCTCAGTTCTTCGCGACGCGCGGCTACGCCGTGTTGCTGCTCAACTACCGCGGCAGCACCGGCTACGGCCGCGACTACATGCTCCGCCTGCGTCGCGAGTGGGGCGTCTGTGACGTCGACGACGCCGTCTCCGGGTCCCGGCACCTGGCCGAGGCCGGGTTGGCCGACCCGTCGCGGCTCGTGATCATGGGCGGCAGCGCCGGGGGCTTCACTGTCCTGCAGGCGATGATCGACGAGCCCGAGGCGTTCCGCGCCGGCGTGGACATGTACGGCGTGTCCAATCACTTCACAATGGTCGCCGACACCCACAAGTTCGAGGAACGGTATCTCGACTCCCTGCTCGGGGAGCTCCCGGAGGCCGTGTCCGTGTACCGCGAGCGCTCGCCGGTGCTCCACGCCGATCGGATACGACGGCCGCTAGCCGTCTTCCAAGGCGAGATCGATCAGGTGGTGCCGCGCGACCAGTCCGACGCTATCGTGGACGCCCTGCGGCGTAGCGGGACGCCCCATGTGTACCACGTCTACGAGGGCGAGGGGCACGGATTCCGGAAGCGCGAGACCATAGACCACTTCTGGGGCGCCGTAGAGGCGTTCCTGCTCGATCACGTGCTGCTGGCCTAGGCGCCGTCGGTGTGGTCCGGTGCGCTTGGGCGGCCCCGGCAGGTGCTTGAGCCGGCTCGCGACCGGCGTTTGACGCGGCACGCGACCGGCGTTTGAAGCGGCTCGCGACCGGCGTTTGAAGCGGCTCACGGCCGGTGCTATTGTGGCGCGCATCGCAACGGTCGCGCCTCAACTGAGCGACCCAGGAGCGTCGAGAGCCGGCGCCACACGGACTATCGCTAGCCGCGCATAGACCGACCTCACGCACGGAGCGCCACCATGCCAACCGAGTTCACGGTGACCTTGCGCAACACGCCGGGCGCGCTCGCCGAGCTGGGCGCCGCCCTGGGCAAGAAGGGCGTCAACATCGCCGCGCTGCAAGCGATGTCGTTCAAGGACCAAAGCGTCCTGCACCTGGTCGTGAACGACCCCGACGTTGCCGTCCGGGAGTTCGAGGACTACGGCTTGCCGTTCCGCACGCGCCAAGTGCTGTCCGTGTCGGTTGCCGACGAGCCGGGCACGCTGGGCAAGCTGGCCGAGCGGCTGTCGGACTCCGGCGTCAACATCGACGCCGTTTACTTGGCCATGGACCAGAACGTGATCTTGGGCGTAAGCGACTTGCCGGCCGCCGCCAGGGTCATCAAGCAGATGGGGCTGCGCCACAAAGCGTAGCCGACGCTCTCAAATCAGGCCGCCCGCGCGCTCGAGCCACGCCGCCCGCGGTCCGAGACCGCGGCTCCGGCGCCCTCGAACCGTGCCGCCGGCGCGGTATTTCTACTCCTCGCCCCCGGCGCCGGCCAGCTCTTGGCCGTCGATGGTCCCAATTGGCGGCTTGGCCCGGTCGTCGCGCTCTGGCCGCTCGCCCGCCGCCAAATCCTCGCACACGTGATCGAGCAGCGCCTCGATGGACGTGAACGCTCGTCGCCGACTGCGCGGCGCCGCCTCCTGTATGCTGAACCGCCAAGACGGGCTGTCGCCTGAAGCCCCTCGCACAGGCATGCAGCGCAAGATGTAGGATCGCTGTCTGGCCATTGCTGACCTCGACTGTCACGGTTGGCCATGCTCAGCCGGCACCGCGGCTCCGACCGCGAGCATGGGTCTCCCTGTAGGCTACTGGTACGTCGTCCGGCCAGCGTCCGGCCAGCGTCCGGGGGGGGGGGGCTCAGCGAGTTGACCGCCATTCGCCGACCCAGCCGAGCAGTGATGGCTCCGGACCTGGAGCGGTGCCGTGTGTCATGACCCCGGACATGGCGCGCCGCGAGCCGGGCATGGTACTCTCGCCCGTACGCAGGGCGGCCGGACCTCGGTCGCGCCGGGCGAGCTCCGAGAGCGCGGACCCCACGTCGATCCCTCCTGGTGAGGCGGTGCCCGCCGCGTCGCCGGCAGGCGCAGGGGCAGGCCGACTTCGGACAGGTGAGAGGAAGCCAATGACAGCTGCGAGCGGAACCAGCAAGACGACGGACTACGAGTCGCTGTACGACGACTTCACGTGGGAGGTGCCGGAGTACTACAACTTCGGCTTCGACGTGGTCGACCGCTGGGCGGAGGACAGGACCAAGCTGGCGCTTGTGTCGATCGACCAGACGGGCGAGGACGCTCGCTACGATACCTTCTACGAGCTGTCGCAGCAGTCGAACAGATTCGCGAACGCGTTGCTCGGCCTCGGGGTGAAGAAGGGCGAGCGGGTGCTCGTGATGCTGGAGAGCATCTCCGAGTGGTACGTGGTTCTCACCGGCATGTTCAAGCTCGGCGTGGTGCCAATGCCGGGCACCGTGCTGCTGACCGCCAAGGACATCGAGTATCGAATCAACAGGTCCGAGGCGTGCATGGTAATCACCGACGTGAACCACATCGGCCGCGTCGAGCAGGTGGCGGCCAAGTGCCCGACGCTGCGGCACAAGATCGTGGTGCGCGGCGACGTGCTGGACTGGCTGAGCTACGAGGACCTGATGGTCGACCAGTCACCGAGGCTCGACCGCGGGGCGCTCGAGCCGACGCGATCGGACGACCCGATGCTGCTCTACTTCACGTCGGGCACGACCGGTCCGCCCAAGATGGTGCTCCACGCCCACCGCTATCCGCTGGGGCACGAGGTCACCGCGCGCTTCGCTCAGGCGCTCACGCACACCGACCTGCACTGGACGATATCGGAGACAGGCTGGGCGAAGGCGGCGTGGGGCAAGCTCTTCGGCCAGATGCTGGTCGGGGCGGCAGTCATCCAATGGGAGACACCTGGCCGCTTCGACCCCGACGGTCTGATGCGGGCGATGGAGCGCTTCGGCGTGACCACGTTCTGCGCGCCTCCGACGGTGTACCGCCTTCTCGTGCAGCTCGACTTGAGCCAGTACGACCTCAGCCTGCGCCACTGCATGTCGGCCGGCGAGCCGCTGAATCCCGAGGTCATCAAGAAGTGGAAAGAGGCGTTCGACCTCGACATCTACGACTTCTACGGCCAGACGGAGACCGTGTGCGTGCTGTCGAACTTCACCTTCATGCCCATCAAGTACGGGGCGGTCGGCAGGCCGACGCCGGGGCACGACGTCCGGATCGTCGACGACGGCGGCAACGAGGTGCCCGCGAACGAGGAGGGCAACATCGCGATCCGCGTCGCCGAGACGTACCCACCGGGGCTGATGAAGGAGTACTGGAAGGACGAGCCGGCGATGGAGCGCGCCTTCCGGCACGGCTTCTACTTCACCGGCGACCGGGCGTTCGTGGACGAGGATGGCTACTTCTGGTTCGTGGGTCGCGACGACGACGTCATCAAGTCGTCGGGCTACCGAATCGGCCCCTTCGAGGTTGAGTCGGCGCTGATCGAGCACCCGGCGGTGGTCGAGTGCGCGGTGGTGGGCGCGCCTGATCCGCAGGGCGTGCGCGGGATCGTCGTCAAAGCGTACATCGTGTTGGCCGTGGGCTACGAGGCCAGCGACGAGCTGGCCAAGGAGATCCAGGAGCACGTACCCGCGCATCATCGAGTTCATGGACGAGCTGCCCAAGACCATCTCCGGCAAGATCCTGCGGCGCGAGCTGCGCAAGGACAGCGAAGGCTGAGCGTGACGGGCGAGCCGACAACGGCCCCGAGCAAGGCCGGGCGGCCCGCTGACGGCTTCGGACACCGCTTCTGGCGCTCGCGCGGGTGCTTCTATCGCCTCGCGATCGGCGCCGCGGGGCTCATGCTGGCGCTGGCGGCGTGCATCGTCGTCGCCTGGCTGCTAGTGGCGGTCAGAGCCGAGCGGCGGGCAAGGAGGAGCCCGGGCGGGCCAGATTCCGCCATCCAGCTCGGGCAAGTGGCGCCCGACTTCGAGCTCCTCACCGACGACGGGCGCCCCCTGGCGCTGAGCGACCTCCGCGGCCGCCCCGTGGCCATCAACTTCTGGGCGACCTGGTGCCTGCCCTGCCGCCTCGAGGTCCCGACGATGACCAAGGCCGCGCGTGACTACGAGGACGAAGGGCTGGTGATCCTCAGCGTCAACCTGGGCGAGGACCCGGAGCTCGTCCTCGACTTCCTGGCGGAGCGGGACATCGCGTACGAGGTCCTGCTGGACCCCGACGCAATGACCGCCCGCCCTTACTCGGTGGTGGGCATGCCGACCACCCTTTGGATCGACGGCGACGGAGTGATCAGGGCGGTCGACCTGGGGATGCTGACGGATGGCATCGTTGCGAGCCGCATGGAGGCGCTGACCGCGGAGTAGGGTCCCGGTACCTCCGGTCGACCGGTCACTACGCACCCAGCACGGCGTTGAGCGTCGCCTTGTAGCTCGTGAACGCGGCCTCGCCCGTCTCGGTGAGCCGACAGAGCGTGT
>JBJYWW010000103.1:0-16647 GCA_046259645.1 Anaerolineae bacterium | reverse complement strand
CTGCACGACATCGGGAAGGCGGTCAGCCACGAGGTCGAAGGCCCGCACGCCCAAATCGGCGCCGACATCGCGCACCGCTACGGCGTGCCCGACAGGGTGGTCAACGCCATCGCGTCGCACCACCACGAGTCCGAGCCCGAGACGCTGGAAGCGCTGCTGGTCGAGACGGCCGATGCCATCAGCGGCTCGCGCCCCGGGGCTCGCCGCGAATCGCTCGAGCTCTACATCAAGCGGATCAAGGCGCTCGAGAACGTGGCCAACGCCTTCGAGGGCGTTCAGGAGAGCTACGCCATACAGGCGGGTCGCGAGATCAGGATTGTGGTGCGGCCTGACGACGTGGACGACCTGGCCGCGGCGGAGCTGTCGCGCGACATAGCGCGCAAGGTCGAGGAGACCCTGGAGTACCCGGGGCAAATCAAGGTGACGGTAATTCGCGAGATGCGGGCAGTGGAGTTTGCGAAGTAGCTGGCGCCGCGCCCGGGCGCGCGACCGTGGGTCCGCGTCCCGCGCGGGTCGAGGAGCGACCCATGGCTGACATCATAAAAGTCTCCGCCAACTCGCTCACGACTGCCGTGGCCGGTGCAATCGCCGGCGTGGTTCGTGAGAGCTCCGCGGCCGACGTGCAGGCCATCGGCGCCAGCGCGGTCAACCAGGCGGCCAAGGCCATTGCCATCGCGCGCACTTACCTGCTCTCCGACGGCATCGACATCGCCTGCGTGCCCCACTTCGTGGAGATCGAGATCGGCGGCCAGGAGCGAACCGCGCTGCGCTTCTCGGTGCACGTGCGGTCGCGGCGCGAGCCCGCGAGCGCGCAGAGCGATGCCGAGCCGGGCGACGACTCGCCTACCGAACCCGGCGCGGAGGCGGACCCCGCTAGCTGATAGCGGCGCCCTCGCGTCGCGCTTGGAGGTCCTCGAACTCGGCGGCATCCACCTCGACGCGCGTGCCGGTCTCCCAATGGATGGTGATCTTACGCGTCAAGACGTTGACGTCTATCACCTTGCCGCGCCCGACGGCGCTCGTGAGCTTGGCGCCGACCTTCGGCAACCCCGTCCGCATGTCGCGGTACTGGTCGTCTTCGAACGCGAGACAGCATAGAAGCTTGCCGCAAACGCCGCTGATCTCGCTGGGGTTCAATGGCAGCCCTTGGTTCTTCGCCATGCGGATCGAGATAGGCCGGAACTCGGGCAGCCACGTGTGACAGCACAGCTCGCGCCCGCACCTGTCGATACCGCCCAGCAGCTTGGCCTGATCACGAGGGCCTATCTGCCGCAAGTGCACCCGGGCCCGGAAGAGCCGCGCGAGGTCCTTCACCAGCGCGCGGAAGTCGACCCGCTGCTCGTCGCTGACGAAGTAGACGGTGAGGCGGCTGCCGTCGAAGCTGTACTCGGCCAGGACTGCCCGCATCGGCAGGCCGTGCTCCTCGATGCGTCCCCGCACGCGCTGCAGAACCGTGGCTTCCTTGGTCTTGAGCCGGGCATGGCTCGTCAGGTCGTCCCACGTCGCGCGGCGCACCACGGGCTTCACGTTGCCCACGTCGGCGTCGATGACCTGCCCCGGCGCGACCACGACCCAGCCGGCCTCGCGGCCCCGCGCCGTGTCGACGATCACGTGATCGTCGACGACGAGGTCCTCGTAGCCGCTCGCGTCGAAGTAGTAGATCTTGCCCGCGCGCCTATACCTGACCCCGACGATCGCGTTCACTGCGGCATCTCCAGCATCAGCACCTCGAGGGTGAGCTGCTCGTTCGTGTTGTGCCCGAGCCTCCTGCTTGCAGCGGCGATGGCGCGTAGGGCTTCGATTGCCCGTGCCATGCCAAACCGTTGTGCCGCCTCGCGCAGCTCGTCGATGCGATCGATGTTCACCGCCGCAGCCTCCTCGCCGTGCGCGACGAGCAGCACGTCGCGCCACCAGTCCTGCCAGACCGCGAGACCGGTGTCCACGCCGCCCGCGGTCATCAGCTCGTCGACGCGCTCGAGCCGCCCCGCCGGACCCGATCTCAGCACCGCCTGAAGCCGGTCCAGCCAGGTGCGGCGCAGCTCGTCGATCCCGGGGTCCTCGACCGCGGCCACGGCCCAGCCGAGGCGCCCTGCCGAGCGGCGCGCGAGGCTGTCGGCGGACGCCTTGTCGATGCCCCAGTCGGACTCCAGTGCTCGAGCCGCCACCGCAACCGGCAACGGCCGCAGCGAGACCGTTCGGCAGCGCGACCTGACCGTCGGCAGCACCGAGTCGGCATCGCTGGCCGTCAAGACCAGCACCGCATGCGGCGGAGGCTCCTCTAGTGTCTTGAGCAGCGCATTGGCGGCGGCGGGGGTGGCTCGGTCCATGTCCGGCAGGACGGCGACCCGCAGGCGCGCCTCCGTCGGCGCCAACGTAAGCACGTGCGTGATCTCACGGACGGCCGCGACCCTCAAAGGCGCCTCGGCGATCTGCAGGTCGATCAGCGCGCCCCGCTCGGCCAGCCGGCAAGTGCGACAGCTTCCGCACGGGCGATCGCCTGCGTCCGATGAGTCGCACAGGAGGGCGCCGCCCAGCCACTTCGCGACCGTCCGCTTGCCCACGCCCGGCGGACCGATCAGGAGGTACGCCTGGGCGGAGTTCCCGGCAGCCAGCTCGCGGCGCAGCCGGCCGAGCACGTCCTCGTGGCCGTGCACGCGCGTCGGTGGCGCCGTATTGCTGGCTACCCGCTCGACATCCGCTGACATCGCTGCAACACTAGCATCACATCCGCGGGCGCCACAAACAAGGCGAGCCCCGCTTGCGGGCCCACCGGCAGCCGCCCAACCTACGAGAGGTCCGCCCGTGCCGATCCACGTGACTACGCTGATCTACGCGCAGCAAGGCGACAAGGTGGCTATGCTGCGTCGGCTCAAGGAGCCCAACCTCGGCCTATGGTCGCCGCCCGGGGGCAAGGTCGAGCCTGGCGAGTCGCCTCTGGACAGCGCCGTTCGCGAGCTCGCCGAGGAGACCGGTCTCGAAGCATGGAGCGCCCGGCTAGCGGCGGTCGTCACGGAGCACGATCCGCGCACGGACGAGCGATGGGTCATGTTCGTGTTCCACGCCCTCGAGGTCGTCGGCGAGCTGATCGGGGGCACCCGTGAGGGCGTCGCGCGGTGGGTCGCGATCGGCGACTTGCCGCGGCTGTCGTGCCCACCCGCGGACCCGCACATCGCCGCCGCGGTCCTGCGCGAATCGCCGGGGATCGCGTACGTCAACGTGGTCTTCGATCTGGAGGGAAGGCCCGCGATCACCACCACGCGGGACATCACCGCGTAGGTCCCGAACGAGTCGCCGCGTGGCCGCCGGACGCTACGGCAGGTCAACCACCCAGAGACTGTGGTCGTCCCCGTTCAGGTACACCAGGCTCGCCCCGTCCGGCGAGACCGACCACTCGTTGCCGGCGATCCTCAGCCGCGCGTCTTGCGGTCCGAGAAGCCTCGTGGTCGAGCCTGACTCCACGTCGATCTGCCACAGCTCGTGGCTGTCGGCGCCGAGCTGCATCGGCACGTAGACCAACCGCGAGTCGTCGCGCCAGCGGTAGGCGCCCACGAAGTCCAGCTTGCGCGCATCGCCCCCGTCGGTGGACGTCACCCAGATGCCGTTGGCGGCCAGGTCGCTGCGGTCCATGCTGGTCATGTACGCGACCCACGAACCGCCGCGAGAGAGGGCAGCGTCGCTGAGCCAGGAGCCGCGCGCCAGCTCGGTGACCGTCCCGTCCTCGACATCCATCGTCGCGAGGATGTAGAGGGTCTGGTCGCGCACCGGCCTGCCCACGACCATTACGCGCCGGCTGTCCGGCAGGAAGGACACCACTCGCGTCCCCCACATGCCGCCGAGCTCGCGCTTGTCGAAGCCGTACACGTCCGACCCGAAGACGCGCACCAGGGAGCTGTTGTCGGACCAACCGCCGTGAGCCTCCCACCACACCGCGCGCGTGCCGTCAGGCGATAGCCGCACCGGGTTGCCCCCGGTGGGCAACGGCCACCTGTCACCGGTGGCGGGGTCCTCCACGATGCTGTGCCCCCCGGCCGGGCGGACGACCAGCCTCGTCGCCCCGCTCTGCAACATCAGCTCGCCGTCTACCACCTGCGGGCTCTCGTTCGGCGGCCATACGGCAACGCCGTAAACGGCCGACGTCGGCGCGCCCCCTGGCCGATCAACGAAGTGGACCGCCGTGGAGTCGTCGGACCACCACGCGCCCGAGCAGCATCCGGCCTCAGTCAGACGGCGCGGCACCAGTGGCAGCGAAGGGCGCACCGATAACGCGACCTCGGCGTCCACCGGCATGGCCAGCCTGGCCGCCTCACCGGCGACACCAACGGCCTCGAGCTCGCGTTGCGGCGACACCGTGATCGCTGTCGGCAGCGGCTCGATCTTGGAGGGCGTGGCAGTCTCACGGGTCACGGACAGCCCAGCGATGGCGCCCGCGGCGCGACCGGCGGACTCGCCTATCGCGGTGCCGCTCACGGCGCCTGGAGCCTCGGCCATGAGGCGCTCAACCACCTCTCGCCCAGCCCCCGGATGCTGCACCGCGAAAGCGCCAGCGACCGCGACGCTGGCCACTACCACTAGCCGCGAGAATCGACGTCGGACCACTAGTTGTCCGCGGGCCAGGCGCGCGGGAACTCGTTCAGCAGCGGACCGCCGACCGTCACCGTCGGCTGGTCGCTGATCGACTGCCACTTGCGCGGATCGTCCAGGACGCGCTCGAACATCTGCACTGTGGTTCCCAACAGCAGGATGCTGTGCCAGTCGGTCTCGATGAGGGTCACCGGGTTGTAGAGCGTGTTCAAGGACTGGTCACGGATCTCGAGGTGCAGGTGCGGCGCCTCGTAGCACGAGCCGTACATGTCGCCCGACAGCGCCACGATCTGCCCGCGACTTACCCGTTGCCCCACCTCTACTGACGGCCGCTCCAACAGATGCCCGTAGAACGACACGAAGCCGTTTTCGTGGTCGATCATGAGGTTGTGCGGCGGGCTGCCGCCACGGCCATCGACGCTCAAGATCACGCCATCGCCTATCGAGGCCACGGGCGTGCCGCATGCGGCAGCGAGGTCGAGCCCCATGTGCAGCCCTTGGCCGCTGCGGTACATGGTGCCGCGCTCGTAGTACGCGAACACGGTGTTGCCGTACGACTGCGAGACGAACCATGTGCCTGGGCCCGGCGGCTCGAGGAACGGCAAGCCGAACGGGCGCGGCGCTGCCGAGGTGGCGAGCGCGCCGGACAAGGTGAGCAGCGTCAGCACCAGCGCCACAACGCCGCTCCAGGGCAGCCGCCGCCCGGTCGTCACCCGCACGCCCCGGTCGTGACCCTGGTGCTGAAGGTGGCCAGGCTGGCGGCGATGGCGTCCTGAACGACCTTGTCGCCGATCAGCGCTCGCGCCCCGAGTTGCGCCAGCAGCGAGTCGATCGTGAGGCTGATGGTCATCTCAACGCGGGTTCCGCCTGGTGCATCCGTGAGGTCCCAACGTGCGTCGACCACGAGACCGAGGCTCGGTCGCACGGCGCGAAGACCAAGCGCCTCTCCGGGCTCCAGGTCAACCACTACCGCCTCGCCGTCGAACTCGTGCCCCAGGTAGTCGAACCACAGATGGACGCAGTCGCCCTCGGACAGGTCGGGTCCGGCCACCAGCGTCGCCCGCTCCAGATAAGGCACGTGCGCTGGGGCATCGTTCAAGGCGACCAGGCAGCGCCATACGGCGTCCCTGTCAGCCTCGATCAGGGTCTCAGTGCGATAGATCATCTAGTTCCGCCTCGTCCGCCGTCGTGGCCGCCGGGGCGTCCGGTCGCAGCTCCAGGATGATCTCGCCGAACAGCTCGTCCTGCGCGGCCCGGGCCACGCCCCGTCGCAGCAGCTCCAGGATGGCCAGGAAGCTGACTATCACGTAGTCCTTGGTCGGACGCTCGCCCAGAAGCACCTCGCGAAACGAGACCCTCCCGCGCCGCTCGAGCAGCGAGCGAATCTGCGGCAGCCTCTCCGACAGGCGGATCCTGTGCGGCCGCACGCCGCCCACCGGCTCGGGTGGCACGCGCTCAGCCGCCTCGGCCAAGGCGGACTGGAAGGCGGCCGCCAGGTCGGCAACCGAGGCCTCGCCGGGCGCCAGAACGACGGGCGCGTCCGGTCGCGCGGCCACGCGCACATAGGCCCGCAGCCCTTCGTGCTCGCGCTCACCGAGACGTTCGGCGGCGTCGCGGTAGAGGCGATACTCCCGCAGCCTGTCCACGAGCTCCTGCCCATCGACCTCCTGCGCTTCCTCCGCGTGCGGCCGGCTAGGCAGGAGCGCGCGGCTCTTGATCAGCAGCAGCGACGCCGCGACCTCGCAAAACTCGGCCAGCGCTCCCGGGTCGATCTCCTCGAGCGCCGCCATGTAGCGGAGATACGAGTCGGTCACGGCCGCCAGCGCCACCTGCGTGATGTCCAGCTGCTCGCGCCGGACCAGCGTCAACAGGAGGTCGAGGGGCCCTTCGAACACCTCGAGCTCGACCACGAACTCAGTCACGATGGTGCGTCGCGTCCTCGTCTGGCTCTGCATCCGATGCCTGGTCGCGGGGCTCGGCCACGAGAGCCGTGGCATTCCTCGATCGGACGCTCATGCTGCTATGGGAAGGCGGAGCGTCGGCCGGCTCGCGAGGCGGTCCCCAGGCGCGACTGACCCCGTCGGGGCCAAGCTCCTCGGGACCGGCCCAGTCCTGCCCAGTCACCTCGGACCGGCGCGCGGCCGCCGCGGCACCGGCAAGGCCGAGATCGCCGGACCGGGCCGCCGGCGCCGCGGACGAGGCGCCCAGCTTCGCTGCGCCCGACTCGGGCGCAGGCACGGCCTCGCCCAGCAGCTCGGCGATGGCCTGCATCAGCCGCGGGCGCCACACGCTCTGGAACGTCTCCCCAGGGCACGGGGTGCGAACGATCTCACGGTGTCCGCGCACCGCGTCGAGCGGCAGGCCCAGGTCCGCCAGCAGGCTAGCAAGCAGCTGCGAGGCGGCGGCGAGCTGCTCCGCGGTCGGCACGTCGGACGACAGGTCGCCCAGCAGCGCCACGCCGACCGCCACGGGGTTGAACTGGCGGGCGTGATGCGACACCACCGTCATGTCCTGCGTGCGGTATATCGTGCCGGCCGTGTCGACCACGAAGTGATAGCCGATGCCGGGCCAGTCGTTGGCCGTGACGTGCTCTTCGGCGATAGCGCGTGGACCGACCGCGCCCGAGGCGCCCGAGTGATGCAGCACCAGGTAGCGGATGTCAGACAGCGTGCGCTGCGGGTATGTGCGGGAGCCATGTCGCGGCAATGAATCGGCCAGATCAACGACTTCTGGTCGCGCCACGGCAGCGCGAGCTGTCTCTCTCGCCGCGCGATGCATGGCCGCGAGCGCCGCCTCGCCGAGCCGTTTCATCCGCACATCGCCCGGGGCGCGCTCCTCCAGCGCCAGGTTCTCGAAGTACTGGGTCTTGACGCCGTTCTCGATCACGACATCCGTGATCGGAAAACCGCAGATGGTCGGTCCGTAGTGGTCGAAGAACCTGGCGAACTCAGGCCCAACGGAATGCCCGGTCTGCGCGAAGTAGCGCGCGTCGTCGCGCCCGACCGTCTGGCGTGCTGCGTTATCCATTGCGGCGGCCTCCCCAGCGCTCGATTATAGCGACGGGCGAACCGGCCCCGAAACACCCTGCGCCGTGGGTTGCGGCGCCATGAGCACCGCGTGCGCGTGCCCATCGGGGTCTGCTGCCATCCTGGCTGCTGGTCGCGTCGACTTGTGGATTGCGGTTGCCGCGGCTAGCTGAAGCCGTGTCCGCGCTCCCGCAGCGACACCCACCCGCGGCGCCCGATCACTATGTGGTCTAGAACGTCGATGTCGAGAATGCGTCCCGCTTGAACCAAGCGCCGGGTGATGTTCACGTCTTCGACGCTGGGCGTGGGATCGCCTGACGGGTGGTTGTGCGCCACGATCACCGACGGGCAGTTGCGCCTGACCGGCTCGCGGAAGACCTCGCCGACGCGCACGATGCTCGCGTTGACCGAGCCCTTGTAGACCTCGTGAACCGCCACCACGTGGTTCTTGATGTTGAGCAGCACGACCCGCAGGTGCTCCTGCTCGAGCAGCGCCATCTCGGATTGGAGAAGCGCCGCCGCGTCCGCCGGCGAGGTCAGCTGGACGACGGCGTCGGGCGATGTCGCCGCCGCCCGTCGACCGAGCTCGATGGCTGCCTTGATCTGGGCCGCCTTCGCCGGACCGCAGCCGTGGACTTGGCAGATCTCGTCGACCGATGCCCGCGCGAGCCCCGCAAGCCCGAACTGGGCCAGCAGGGCCGCCCCGAGCTCGACAGCGCTGGCCGAGCGGTGGCCCGTGCCGAGGAGCACGGCCAGCAGCTCGGCCGTCGACAGGCTGCCGACCCCGTAGCGGCCGAGTCGCTCGCGCGGTCGCTCCGCGGCCGGCAGATCGCAAACCCTCGCCCGACGCGGCGCGGCCTCGTGCCCCAACACGCCTTTGCTCACCCTCTCGCCTCCCATCTGAGCCTAGCAGCTTGCGGCAGTGACCGATACCGCTGCCGCGTCTTGCGTGCGACGCCCGGGCGCCGTCGCTTCGTCGACGCTCCCGTTGGCCATCGGGGCGGCGTTGGCGGCTCGCTCTCCGGGCCGTCTATACTCTCGCCTGGCCACGCGGGCGTCCCTGCTACGCTTGAGACGAGCATCATGGGCATCACGGCAGTGATATTCGACATTGGTGGAGTCATCGCCAACCAGGACCAGGACCAGGCCGACCGGGACCTGGCCCGGTTGTGGCCGCGGCTGTCCTCCGCCGCCGTGACCGCGGCCCGCAACGAGCCGGGCATGCTGGAGCTGTGGCACCGGCACTCGTGCGGGCGCGCGGATGCGGACCTCTACTGGGGCGCGGTCCTTGCGCAGCTCGGCATCGAGCCAGCGCCTGCCGCTGTCGCGGCCATGAGGGACATCCAGAGGCGCACCTTGTGGTCGAGCATCGATCGACCTGTCCTCGAGATGGCGTGTCGCGTTCACGAAGAGGGTCGCTTCCGCACCGGCGTGCTCTCGAACAGCGCGGTCGACTACGAGCCGCACATCGGCCGCTTCGACAGCTGTTTCCATCGCCTGCACTTCTCCCACCGGACGGGCCTGCGCAAGCCCGACCCAACGGCGTACATCGCGGTGGTCCGCGATCTCGGCTCCGAGCTCGGTGAGACGCTGTTCATCGACGACAAGGCGCGCAATACCGAGGCCGCCGCCAGCCTCGGGATGCCGACTGTGCAGTTCACCGATGCGGGGTCGCTGGCCGTCGAGATGGCCGAACTCGGCGTGGCGGTGCCCGAGTCGAGCGGGCAGAGTCATTGAGCACCTCCAACGGGCTGCAGAGCGACGTCGCGATGATCGACAGCGACGCAGCCCTTCAGGCGGCTGCAAGCAGTCTGAGGCAGTCCGCCAGCATCGGTCTCGACCTCGAGGCAGACGGTTTCCACAGGTACCCCGAGCACGTCGCCCTCATCCAGCTCGGCCTGCCGGATGGGCGCCTTCTGATCGTGGACCCTCTCGCGATCGACGATCCGAGCCCCCTTGGCGAGGTGCTCGCCGACGCCGACACCGCCACCATCATCCACTCCGGCGCGTTCGACCTGCGGTCGCTCGACAGAGACTTCGGGTTCCGTGTGCGGGGCCTGCTCGACACGGCGATCGCGGCCCAGTTCTGCGGCTCCGAGCGCACCGGCTTGGCCAATGTGCTCGCGGAGCACATTGGAGTTGAGCTGCCGAAGCAGAAGCGCTACCAGCGGCATGACTGGTCGGCCCGTCCGCTGACGCAGGGCGCGCTCGCGTACGCCGCCGGCGACGTGCGGCATCTGCACCGCCTAGCCGACGCGCTGCGGGATCGGCTGACCTCGCTTGGCCGGCTCGCGTGGGTGGAGGAGGAGTGCAGCCGGCTCGAGGACGTCCGCTACACGCCTCCTCCGCCCGCCGACGAGTCATGGACCAGCATCAAGGGCGCGCGCGACCTCACCGGCGAGGCTCGGGCCGTGCTGCGTGAGCTGTCGGTCTACCGCGAGGAGGAGGCCCGCCGCGCCGGGCGCCCACCTTACCGGATCATGTCGAATCAGGCCCTGCTAGAGCTCTCGTCGGACCCGACCACCAATCCGGCAAGGCTTCACGGCGTCGACGCGAGAGCGCTGTCACGGTCGGGTCGGAGGCTGCAGCGGGCACTGCGGCGCGGGCTGGAGTCGCCACCCGTGCCTTGGCCGAGACTGGGGCCAAACGGCAAGTGGACTCGCGCCACGAGGGACCGCCTGAAGTCGCTGAAGGCATGGCGCAACGGCGAGGCAGACCGTCTCCGCCTGGATTGCGGGGTCGTTTGGCCCGCGGACCACTTGAAGGCCATCGCCCTGCACCCGGACCGCGAGAGCTCGGACCTCGACAAGCGGGCGGACGTCGTGCGCCGCTGGCAGTGGGCGGAGCTTGGCTCCTCGCTCCGCGAGTACCGTCGGCAGGCGCTGGGCGACGGGGTCTAGCCGGGCGACGCCACGCAACTGGGCGACGGGGTCTAGCCGGGCGGCGCCACGCAACTGGGCGACGTCGCGTTACTGGGCAACGAAGTGTAGCTGCGAGCCTCGACCTGGACCGTCGGGGCCGAGAGCCTCGACCTCTAACGCCGAGTCCGGGAGCCCGAGCACGGCGTCCCGCGCGCCCAGCTAGCGCAGCTTCGCCCCGAGCTTGTCACTCAGCGCCGTGACTATCTTCTCCCGCAGCTTGTCCACCTGCTTGGACCGCAGGGTCTTGTCCCGCGCCTGGAACCTCATCGTCCAAGCCATGCTCTTGAGGTCGTCGCCGAGCTGGCTGCCGCGGAACACGTCGAACAGCTCGAGGTCGACCAGCAACGGACCGGCCGCGTCGCGCATGACGGCGGCGATGTCGGCAGCGGACACCCCCTCGTCCACCACCACGGCCAGGTCCTGCGTGACGGCGGGGAACGCGGAGATAGGCTGGAACTGGCGGCTCGCGCCCGCTAGGATCGCCTGCAGCGCGTCCAACGACAGGTCGACGACCGCCACCGGGCGATCGCCGAGGTCCCACTGCGCGCGGACCGCGGGATGGAGCTCGCCCACACGGCCGATGTCGGTGTCATCAAGCAGGACCGCCGCCGTGCGCCCGGGATGCATCGACGGGTGCTCGGCCGGTACCCAGCCCGCGGTCAGCCCCAACGAGCCGAGCAGCGTCTCGACGGCGCCCTTGGCATCATAGAAGCCGATGTCACGGTCGCCGGCGCCGCACCAGTCGTGCGGGACGGACGGACCCGTCATGACGGCCGCGACGCGCCGGGGCTCGTCAGGCAACCAGTCCCCGCGGGCCTGGAACACGGGTCCGACCTCGAACAGCGCGACCCGATCGGTGAACCGCAGGTTGTTCTCGGCGGCGCTCAGTAGGCCGGTGAGGAGCGATTGCCTCATCACGCTCCGCTCGGGGCTGATCGGATTCGCCAACACGACGTAGCCGGCCGCGTCGAACGGCTCCACCGCCGTCTTGGCCTCCGACTCCCGTGACACAAGCCGGTAGTTGACCAGCTCCTGCAGGCCTCCCAGGACGAGCGCGTTGCGTGCCGTCTCCTCGAGAGCCAGTCGCTCGTTGTCGCGCTGCGGCGGCAGCGGGTCCGCCATCAGAGTCGACGGCAGCCGGTCGTAGCCGTGGATCCGGGCGATCTCCTCGAGGAGGTCGGCCGGGAGCGAGCAGTCCAGCCTGTGCGGCGGCACCGTGGCCCGGAGCTCTCCCGCCGCGAGGGTCGTCTCGAACTCCAGTGAGCGCAGCGTCCTCTCGGCTTCCGCAGTTGGGATGTCGACACCGAGGACGCGCTTGATTTCCCCGGCGGGCAGCGTGATCGTCACAGGCGGGAACGGGCGCGGGTACTCGTCGACGACGCCGTCCAGGACCGCGCCGGAGGCACACTCGGCCAGCATGCCCGCCGCGCGGACGGATGCCGGCTCGGCCAGCTCGGGGTGGACGCCCCGCCCGAACCTCGCCGCGCTCTCGCTTGGTATCCGCAGCAGCCGGCTCGTCCGGGCGATGTTGATGAAATCGAACGCCGCAGCCTCGAGGAGCACGCTCGTCGTGTTCGCGCTCACCTCCGAGTCGGCGCCGCCCATCACGCCGCCGATGGCAATCGGTCCCGCGCCGTCGCAGATGAGCAGCGTCTCGCCGTCGAGCACGCGATCGACGTCGTCCAGCGTCGTCATGCGCTCACCCTCGCGGGCACGGCGAACGGTAATGGTGGGCCGCCCTCCCTCCGCGCGCTCGACCAATCGCTCGTAGTCGAACGCGTGGAGCGGCTCGCCCCACTCCAGCATGGTGTAGTTGGTGACGTCGACGATGTTGTTGATGGGCCTCATCCCGGCCAGCGTAAGCCGGCGCGCCATCCAGTGCGGGGACGGCCTCACCTCGACGTCGCTGATCAGCCGCGCGGAGTAACGCGGGCAGAGGTCGGGATCCTCTATCACCACGCCCACCATGTCGGCCGCGCTGCCACCCGACGTTGCGACGCGCGGCTGCGGAGCGGAGAACGGCCGACCGAGGATGGCCGCCGTCTCGCGGGCCACGCCCACCATGCTCATGGCGTGCGCGAAGTTGGGCGTTATGTCGATCTCGATCACCGCATCGCCGAGGACGTCGGTGAGCGGCTTGCCGATGGGCGCGTCTCGGTCCAACACCAGAATCCCCGAGTGGTCATCGCTCAGGCCGATCTCCTTCTCCGAGCAGACCATCGCGTCGCTCATCACGCCCCGCACCTCGCGGCCCTTCAGGGTCATCTTCTCCCAGCCATCCTTGTGGCCGTCGAACAGCTCGACCCCCTCGAACGCGAGAGCGACGCGCATCGGCTCCTCGAGGTCGCCGGCGGTCCGCAGCTCGAGCAGGTTCGGCGCGCCGGTCACGACCCGGTGCGGTGCATCGGCCCCGTAGTCCACCTGTGCCAGCACGAGTCGGTCCGCATTGGGATGCGGCTCGACACGCACGACGTTGCCGACCACCAGTCGCTCGCGATCCCACCAGTCGCCGACGCGCTCGATGCGCTCGACCTCCAAGCCGGCCAGCGTCCAGCGCTCGGCTAGCTCGCCGACCGACACACCGGAGACATCGACGTAGTCTTCGAGCCAGCTCATCACGACCTTCATGCCAGATCTCCCGCCTGCACCGTCACCGATCCGTCCGTTGCGGAACCGTCCGTCGCGTAGTCGTCCGCCACCGATCCACCGGTTGCCGAGTCGCCCATCACCGCCGCCACTCTGGTCCCGTCTGCCGACCGCCTCATCGCAGCTGCTCCAGGAACCTCAGGTCGTTGGACCAGAACATCCTGATGTCGTCGATGCCGTAGCGGAGCATCGCCCCGCGCTCCACTCCTCCGCCGAAGGCGAAGCCCGTGAACCGCTCCGGGTCATAGCCGCCGTTGGCCAGCACCGCGGGGTGCACCATCCCGGCGCCCATGATCTCCAGCCAGCCGGTGTGCTTGCACACGCGGCAGCCCTCCCCGTCGCAGAGGTTGCAGCTGATGTCGACTTCGGCCGACGGCTCGGTGAACGGGAAGTAGCTGGCACGGAACCTGACGCCGCGGTCGGCACCGTACATGCGCCGCGCGAAGCTCTCGATGGTGCCCTTGAGGTCGGCCATGGTGATCCCCTCACCGACGGCCAGGCCTTCCACCTGGTAGAACTGGATCTCGGACCGGGCCGTGATCTGCTCGTTCCGGTAGCACATCCCCGGCAGGATGATCCTGACCGGCTCGGGAGCGTACTCGCGCATGGCGTGGATCTGGCCCGGCGAGGTGTGCGTCCGCAGGACTATGTCCTCGTTGACGTAGAACGTGTCCTGCATGTCGCGCGCCGGGTGGTACCGCGGCATGTTGAGCAGCTCGAAGTTGTACTCGTCCGTCTCGACCTCGCGACTCTGGTAGACCTGGAAGCCCATGTCGGCGAAGATGTCGTATATGCGCCGCAGAGTCTGAGTCGACGGGTGCAGACCGCCGGTTGGCGGATGCACCCCCGGCAGCGTCACGTCGATCCGGTCCGCAGAGACTGTTGCCTGCACCGCGCGGGACGTAAGGGCCTGGCGCTGCCTGTCGAAGGCCTCCTGCAGCGCCACCTTGGCCTCGTTGACCTGCGCGCCGAAGCCCGGCCGCTCGTCGGCCGGCAGCTCGCTTATCTGCCGCAGCAAGCCGGTGATGTTGCCGCCGCGCCCCAGGTGCTTGATCCGCCATTCCTCGAGCGCGTCGAGATCGGTGGCCCGCTCGAGCGCGTCTTCCGCGGCTCGTCGCGCGCTCCTCACGGCGTCGCTGACCATCGCTGCCTCTCCTCCCGAGCGGTAGCCCGAAGGCCGCCGGCTCACGCCGCGGCGCCGGAACAGCAAGCGCCCGTCCCCCAAGGGACGGACGCATCGGGCCCGCGGTACCACCCTTGTTGGCCGCCATATGCGGCGGCCCGCTCTCGTCGCCAGCGGCGTCGGTCAGGCCGACGCGATTGGCAGCCCTCGTAACGGTGGGCCTCCGGAGCGGACTACTGGGGTCAACCTGTTCCCCCGCTCGGCTCGGGAGTGAACTTCGGTCGGTGGCGTCTGAAGGGGGCTTCCAGTCAGCGACCCCCTCTCCCTGGCAGCGCCCACCCGACCTACTCTCTCCGTCGCAGCCTCTAGCTTGTTGACGTCGATTCTAAGCGGGCGGCCATCGACCGTCAAGACAAGGCGGCAGCTACGACCGGGGTCCGGGACTAGTCGGCGGCGGCTACGGGCACCCACTCTCCCTGCCCGGCGTCGTAGCGCAGGTGGTACAGGTTGGCGCCCGGATCGCTCGCCGCCTTGAGGCTGTAGCTGAACTCTATGCCGGTGGCCGTCATCTGACCCGATTCGTCGAACCTTATGCGCGCGATCTTGTCGAAGCTGCTGCCGGGGATGTCGGCAAGGTCGACCTCGAGACGCGGCGGGCCCACCAGACCGCCGTCGGGCGCGACTGCAAGCGAGTAGATGGCCGGGCGTCGTGCACCGCCCACGTAGAGCCGCTTCTCGCCGCCTTGACGGGCAATGGCCACGCCGAGCGCGTCGAAACCATCGAGGACCGTCATCACCTCACCGGTGCGCGTATCGAGTCGGTGTATGCGCCCGCGCTCGTCGTCCGGGCCTGAGCCGGCAACCGAAGTGACGTACAGGCTGTCCGTGTCGCAGTCGTAGGTCATCCCGACGACACCGTACGGGTTGGCGCCGGACGGCTCCACGTCGCGCGGCAGGTCGGCGTACAGCGCCATCTCGCCGGTCGCGCCGTCAACGCGGTAGACGCGGTTTTGCTCCTCCGGCAGGTTGCGCGCCATGCTCACCAGCGGCACCGGCGCGACGTAGATGTTCCCGTGGCGATCCAGGGCGTACGGACCGACGTTGCCGGCGTCGTCCCAGGTCGGATGCTGATACGAGCGCCCGTCCTCGCCCGCCTCGCGGATCGCCAGCCCGGTGTACAGCGCCTGGGTCGTGTCGACGAGCACGTTGGAGCCGAAACCGAGGTCAGCCAAGAACGCCGGGACGCCGCGGCAGCTGTCAGCCCGCACAGCGGCCGCCCCGCCGCCGTTCGGAGCGCCCTGCAGGCGGGCGCCGATAGCGTAAGCCGTCAGGACGACACCCACCGCCGCCGCGAAGGTCACGAGCCAGCGGCGCGCGGACGAACCGCTGGGGCCACCCGCGCGCTGCTCCTCAGTCATCACCGGCCGTGTCCGCGATCGGCACGAACATCGGCCCGCTGTAGCACGGCCACACCTCGACCACGGGCTCGCCCGCCACGATCGACGTGTCGGCCCAGCAGTACTCGCTGCCGGGAGTGTCGTCGTTGTGCAGCTCGGCCACGTACCACACGACCAGGTCGGCGCCGTCGATCGGCTCCGGCGGGTCGAGGAACTGCTCCGGGCCCTGCTGGTAGTCGGTGTTGCAGCACGAGCCGATCGTCACCATGTCGGAGTCGCCCTCGTCGCGATCCGGGTCGCGGGCCGCGACGTAGACGAGCTCGTCGTCGCCGCGCCCGCCGTCCCCGAACTGCCCGCGCCCGGGCTCGATGTAGTAGCCGGCGCCGTCCTCTCCCAAGATGCGGTACCGATAGCCCTGCGGAGTGTACGCGGCCGTCCCGCTCTCGCCGCGCCAGCCCTCCTCCGCCCACGTGACCCAGCCGTCGCCGTCCCACTCCGCGAACTCGTCGGCCATGCCGTCGCCCGATGCCGTCGGGTCTATGCGCAACACCGGCCTGTACGTGCCATCGTTCCCGCAGCCGCGCCCGAGGTTGCCGGCCACCACGCGGTAGCGACCGTCGGAGTAGAACTCGTAGCGCTGCTCGTACCTGTAGTTGCACGGCGCCGGCCAGACGGGGCTGCGGAAGTCCTGCACGAGCGCGAACCCAACCGCGGCGCCCTCGTCATCTACGATGTCCTCCACGGTCGGTCCCTCGAAGGCCACGGCGCCCGCCGAGCTGAACATGGGGCAGCCGATGGCGTCGCTGTAGCCGAAACCGTCCTCGCGGGAGTAGCTGACATGCCAGTCGACTAGCTTGGCGCTTCGCAGCACGGGCCGGCCGTCGCAGCTGACGTCGGCGACCTTCAGCCCGTCCGAGCTGGTGATCATGTAGTCCATGTCCCAGCCGTCGCGC
>JBJYWW010000102.1:0-8614 GCA_046259645.1 Anaerolineae bacterium | reverse complement strand
CCGGGCACCCGCTTGATCGTGCTCGACGGCGCATCGAGCGGACGCCAGCCGGGCACTTCGCTGCCCGTGGCGGCGGTCTCGGCGATCGGCCGCGACCTGGACAACGAGATCGTCCTCGCCGACCCGACCGTGTCGGGCCGACACGCGGTGGTCAACCTTAGAGACGGCGCGTGGTGGATCGAGGACCTCGGCAGCACCAACGGCACCTACCTCAACGGCGCGGCGATCGTGCCCGGTCGCCCGGCCATCAGCCGCTCCGGTGACACGATTCGCGTGGGTGCGGTTCGGCTGCGGCTCGTTACGCCGGAGCTATGAGCGGCGCTTCGACGACAACGGCAGGAGAATGACATGAGGGCCGACATTGGCATCATCGGGGGGAGCGGCTTCTACAAGCTGCCCGGCTTCGAAGCGCGGGAGGTGTCGGTGCAAACGCCGTTCGGCGTGCCGTCGTCGCCGGTCGTGCTCGGCGAGCTGAACGGCGTGCCGGTGGCGTTCATCGCCCGGCACGGGCCCGGTCACGTGTACCCCCCCGACGAAGTCCCCTACCGCGCCAACATCTACGCGCTGAAGCAGTTGGGGGCGCGCGTCGTCCTGGGCGTGAACGCCGTGGGCAGCCTGCAGGAGGAGGTGGCTCCGGGGCACCTGGTCGTGCCTGACGACCTCTTCGATCGCACGCACGGGCGCGCCGCGTCGTTCTTCGGCACTGGGCTCGTCGCCCATGTGAGCCTGGGTCACCCGCTCTGCGCGGCCGTGCGCGGGGCGCTAGTCGCCGCGGCTCCCGAAGTCGACACCCCGGTCCACGACGGCGGGACGCTGGTAGTTACACAGGGCCCGCGGTTCTCCACGCTGGCCGAGAGCGAGCACTACCGGTCGTCCGGCTTCAGGATCATCGGCATGACGTCGCTGCCTGAGGCGGCCCTCGCTCGCGAGGCGGAGATGTGCTACGCCACCGTGGCGATAGTCACGGACTACGACGTGTGGCACGAGACCGAGGCGGAGGTCTCGGTCGACATGGTTCTCGGCACCATGCGCCTGGCGGTCGCGCACGCGCAGGGCCTGGTGTCAGCCGCGCTGCCGGCGTTGGCCGCCGCGCCGCCGTGCTCGTGTCAGTCCGCGCTGGCCAATGCTATCACCACCGCGCCGAGCGCGATCGACGAGGACCTCGCCGCCAAGCTGGACCTGTTGGTCGGGCGGTACCTGGACTCGTGACGCGGCAGCATGGCCGGCGAGAAGCGTTGAGGCGTCGGGGGGACGGAGCGACGCGTTGCCGATTGGCCGAGCCAACGCGCCATAAACCGACCGAGGCTGCGTGTAGCCGACGTGCCGAGGCGGCACGCAGCGAGCCCGCCGAGGCGCCCGCCGGCCGATGAGCCCCGCCACCGGCGCCGCGCCGCGATGGACCGAGCTGCTGCTGCTCATGCTCGCCGCTGGGATCGGGCTGGCCGCTGCCCTGCCACGGGCAGTGACCAGCGGCGGTCCAACGCCGAGCGTGGCCGTGTCCGAGCTGGCGCCGACGGTGACGCTCATCCTGGTGCTGCTGCTCGCGCACTTCGCGCTGGTGCTCTGGGGCCGCGGCGCGGACCAGGTGGTGCTGCCGCTGGTCGCATGCCTCATGCTGCTGAGCCTGGCGCTCGTTCAGCGGCTGGCGCCGGCGCTCGCCATGCGACAGTGGCTGTGGCTGTTGCTCGCGGTGCCCACGCTCGTGTTGGCGGCGCTGCTGCCCTTCGACCTGCGTCTGCTGCGCCGCTACCGATACACGTGGGCCCTCGCCGGCATCGGCCTGGTCGCGCTGACGCTGATCGCCGGCCGCGCCGCCTCGCCCGGCGGCCCCCGGTTGTGGCTGGGTGTCGGCGGCCTCTCCTTCCAGCCCGCCGAGGTGCTGAAGCTGCTGCTCGTCGTGTTCCTGGCCGGCTACCTCGAGGACAAGCGCGAGCTGCTGTCGCAGGCCACGACTCGAGTGGGCCCCCTGAGGCTCCCTCCCCTGCCGTACTTGGTGCCGTTGCTGGTCATGCTGGGCCTCTCGCTCGTGCTGCTGGCGGTCCAAGGCGACCTCGGAGCGGCGCTTTTGCTCTTCGCCATCTCGCTCGGGCTGCTCTACCTGGCTAGCTCCCGCCCGGCCTACCTCGTCGTCGGCCTCGCGCTGTTCCTTGCTGGCGCCTGGATCCTGCACGATCACGTGGCCGTGGTCGCAACACGCGCATCGATCTGGCGCGATCCGTGGACCGACCCGCAGGGCGCCGGGTACCAGCTGGTCCAGTCGCTCATGGCCATGTCCGCGGGCGGGGTGCTCGGCACCGGCATCGGGCTCGGCTTGCCGACCGCGATCCCCGCGGTGCACACGGACTTCGTGTACGCCGCCATCGTCGAGGAGATCGGCCTGGCCGGCGCGGCGGCGGTGGTGCTCGTCTACCTCGTGCTGTCGATGCGGGGCTTCCGGATCGCGTTGGAGGCCGTCGAGACGTTCGCGCGCCTGCTGGCGGCCGGCCTCACCCTGGCGATCGCGGTCCAGACGCTCATCATCCTCGGCGGCGTGCTGAAGCTGATCCCGTTGACGGGGATCACCTTGCCGTTCCTATCGGCCGGCGGCTCGTCGATGGTCATCAGCTGCGTAGCGGCCGGCCTGCTGCTCCGGATCAGCCGCGAGCCGCGCCAGACGACGCGCAGGTCCTTGCCGTGACCCTCGCCGAGTCGCTCAGCCGCGGCATCAGGCGCCTGGCTCTTGCCACCCTCCTCGGGTTCGCCGTCATCGCTGCGTCTACGTTCTATTGGGGCTTCATCAGGTCGGAGGAGCTCAGCGCCCGTCCCGACAACCAGCGGCGAACGGCCTTCGAGCGGCGCACGCACCGTGGCCGCATTCTGGATCGAGCGGGGCGGGTGCTGGCGGAGACGGAGACGACCGTCGGCGAGTCGGGCGAGATCGTCCCGCGCCGCGTCTATCCGGAGCCGTCAGCCGCACCGGTCACGGGCTTCCAGACATGGCGGTATGGCGCGGGAACGCTCGACGACGCCACCTACGGCGCCGGCGGCGCCGAGGCGGCCTACGACGTCGCGCTCCGCGGCGACATCGGGCAGTCGCCGCAGCAGATCCTCGCCTCGCGGGTCCTGCACCGCCCGCAACAAGGCCGCGACGTGGTCCTGACGCTCGACCGGGAGTTGCAGGCGTACGCCGCCGACCAGCTCGGTGACCGCGAGGGCGCTATCGTGGTCCTCGACGTAAACAGCGGCGCGGTGCGTGCGCTGGTGAGCCAGCCGACGTTCGATCCGGCCGCGCTCGACGCGGGCGACATGCCCGACGAGGACCCGCGCCAGCCGATGTTCAATCGGGCCACGCAGGGGCTCTATCCACCGGGCTCAACGCTGAAGACCGTGACGCTCGCCGCCGCCCTCGACGAGGGCCTGGTGCGCCCCGGCGACGTGGTCGAGGACGGGCAGCTGGTCGAGTACTTCGCCGGGTTCCCGGTCGCCTGCGACAACAATCCGCCCGGAAAGGACACCTTCACGATCAGCGAGGCGTTCGGCTGGAGCTGCAACGTGACCTTCGCCCGCCTGGCGACCGAGCTGGGCAAGCGCAAGTTCCTGGAGTACGGCGAGCGCTTCGGGCTGACGAGCGCACCGCCCTTCCCGCTGCCGGTGGCCGCCGCCAGTCTCACGGCCGACGACGAGATGAGCGAGCCCGAGCTGGCGTCGGCCGGATTCGGGCAGGGCGAGGTGCTGGTCACCCCGCTCCACATGGCGCTGGTCACGGCGGCGGTCGCGGGGGGCGGCGCCGTGCCGTCGCCCTATCTGCTCGAGGACGTCCCGAACGTGCGCTGGTCGGGAATGGCGGACGAGCGGGGCACGTGGAAGCGGGCGGTGCCCGGCGACACGGCACGGGCGATGCGCGAGATCATGATCCAGTCGGCCCAGGACGGCTGGGCTAGCGCGGCCCGGCAGGGCCTCGACCTGAGGCTGGGGGGCAAGACCGGCACGGCGGAGGTCGCGGGCCAGACGCCGCACGCATGGTACATCGGCTTCGCTCCGGCGGACGATCCGAGCGTCGCGATAGCGGTGCTCGTGCCCAACGGCGGTCAGGGCGGCGACGTGGCGGCGCCCATCGCCGGACGCGTCCTGAACAGGGCGCTCGAGCTGGAACAGCAGTACGAGGCGGTAGACTAGGGCGGCGGGGAGACCGGCAGCGGCGGCGCGGAGACCGGCGGCGGCTGCGGGGAAACCGCCAGCGGCAGCGGCAGGCGCCGCCCGGCGTGCAGCGCACCATCGCAGCGCCGCGAGCGAGACGGCCGGGCGTGCGACGACGATTGGAGTAGAGCCATGTCGGTGGATCACAGCACGTATCAGAGCCCCTTCTCGTGGCGCTACGGGTCGCCCGAGATGAGGTCCCTTTGGAGCGAGTCGACCAAGCGTCGGATGATGCGGCAAGTGTGGCTGGCCCTGGCCGAGGCGCAGCACGATGCCGGCCTGGTGACCGAGGAGCAGCTGGACGACCTGCGGCGCACGGCGGACGACATCGACATCGACCGCGCGGCGGAGATCGAGGCCGAGACGCGCCACGACGTGATGGCCGAGATTCGCACGTGGGCTGAGCAAGCCCCGCTCGGCGGGGCCGTGATCCACCTCGGCGCTACAAGCGCCGACATCAACGACACGGTGTACCCGATGCGCGTCCGCGAGGGCCTACGACTGATCCGCGGCCGGCTGGTGGCCGTAATCGAGGCTCTGGCGGAGCGCGTCGACGAGACCGCCGAAACCGTGACGCTCGGATGGACGCACATGCAGCCGGCCGCGCCGACCACGGTCGGGTACAGGCTGGCGATGGCCCTCCAGGACTTCATCACCGACCTGGCCACGCTCGACCAGGTCACGCCGCTGGTTCGCGCCAAGGGCTTCAAGGGCGCGGTCGGCACGTCTGCCACTTATGTCGCCCTGCTGGAGGGCACCGGGACCTCGGCGGCCGAGATGGAGGCGGATGCCTTGCGCCACCTCGGCATCGAGGCTTGGCCGGTCACCAACCAGGTGTACCCGCGCAAGACGGACTGGCTCGTGCTGAACGCCCTGGCCGGGATCGCGGGCAGCGCCTCGACGCTCGCGTTCAACGCCCGGCTGCTGCAGAGCCCGCCTTTCGGCGAGTGGTCGGAGGGCTTCGGCGCCAAACAGGTCGGATCGACCGCGATGCCGTGGAAGCGCAACCCGATAAACGCCGAGAACGTCAGCTCGCTGTCGCGGTACGTGGCCGCGCTGCCGTCAGTCGCTTGGGACAACGAGGCCGGCTCGGTCCTCGAGCGCACGCTCGACGACTCGGCCAACCGCCGCGTGACGCTGCCGAACGCGTTCCTGGCGACCGACGAGGTCCTGAGCCGCACGCGCAGCCTATGCGCAGGCTTGATCATCGACGAGTCGGCCGTTGCCGCGACGCTCGACCGCTACGGGCCCTTCGCCGCGAGCGAGGCCGTCCTGATAGCGGCCGCTGGCGCCGGTGGCGACCGGCAGGCGCTGCATGAGGTGATCCGCGAGCACAGCATGACCGCTTGGGCGGCCGTCGGGCGCGGCGAGCCCAATCCGCTGGCCGAGCTGCTGGCTGCCGATCCGGCCATCACTGCCTACCTCGAGCCGGACACGGTGCGTCAGATCGTGGGGCAGCCGGAGGGTCGGGTAGGCAACGCTCCGGCACGGGCCCGAGCCATGGCCGACAGGGCCCGGCGGGCGGCGGGGAGCGCCTCGTAGGGTAGCCCCCGGCAACGGAGATCGCTTCGTCGCCCTGGGCCCATCGACCCTTGCCCCACGCTTGCCGCTCGGGTATGTTTCACCGCGTGCGGTCCCGCGCGACTTCGGGCACGGGCGCCGCTAGCGAGGAGACTCCCGATGAGCGATGACCGACAGCCGCGCACTCCGTTCGTCCTAGGAAAGCCGATCAAGAACCCGGCTGACTTCTACGGGCGCGAGGCGATCCTAAGCGAGCTGTTCGAAGCGGTGCTCAACGCGCAGCCGGTCGCGCTGGTCGGCGAGCATCGGTGCGGCAACACGACCGTGATATACCAGATGCTGCATCCGGACGTGCGCGCCAAACATCTCACGCGCGACCAGGACGACGCCTTGCAGTTCGTGTTCCTCAGCGCACAGCTCGCCGCCGACGGGCCGGCCGCGTTCTTCCGGCGCGTGCGCCGGGCGGTGCGCCGCGCGGACGAGGATGCCGACGTCGGCTTCGAGGGCGACACGGACCAGGTGTGGCTCGAGGACTACCTCGAGGACCTGGCCGACCGTGGCAAGCGCTTGGTGCTGCTGCTGGACGAGTTCGAGGTTCTGTCCGGCTTCAGACCGAGCTTCTGGGAGTGGTTCGAGGGACTCGTCAACGAGTACGACCTGTCGATCATCGCCACCACGCGCATGGACCTCGGCCGGTTCCGGGCAGAGAAGAGCGGACCGCCGTTCTTCAACATGTTCCGCACGGTTCGCATCGGCTCGTTCACCCCCGAGACCGTCGCCACCTTCCTTCGCGAGAAGTCGGAGATCACCGATTTCGACTTCATGGCGGTCGCTGACACCATCGCCAAGCTCGCCGGCCGTTTCCCGTACTACATCCAGGTCGCGGCGGCGCTGTTCTACCTGAATGCCGACAACGAGGGCGCGATCAGCGACGCCGATGAGGAGGCGGTAAGCCGGGAGTTCCTGTCGCGCACCCGCGGGCTGTTCGAGGACGCGTGGCCCAAGCTGCCGCAGATCGAGCGCGACGCGCTGACATGGCTGGTGCTGGGTTCGACTCCGTCAGGCGACGACGAGAAGCAGTTCTTGCAGGCCCTGGAGTCGCTGGACAACCGCGGGTACGTGGTCGACGGACGGATCTTCTCGTGCGCCTTCGCCGAGTACATCAGGAGCCAGCTCCGGCGCATCGGGATCAACACTGACACCGGAAAGGCCCGCGTGGAGAGGGAGCTAGTGGAGCTCCCGCCTCGAGAGGCGGCGCTGCTCGCCTATCTCATCACCAGGGACGGCGAGGTGGTGAAGCGCGACGAGCTGGCAAAGGCCGTGTGGCCCGAGCTCAGCGTCGAGGGGCTGCGCGTTGACGACGAGGTCCTCGACGAGACGATTCGCAACGTCGCCGCCGCGATCGACGACCCCGCGTCGGGGTTCACCCACATCGAGAAGCTCGGCCCCAGCGCCATCATGTTCCTAAACACCGACTTCCCCGCGGCGGGAGGCTGCGAGTAGTCCGACGTAGTGGATCGACGCCCTCGTGCTGCGACCGCTCGAGGGGGAGTTGAACCTCGATTTTCGCGGCCGCGTTGGCCGCTACCTGCGCGCTCCGGCCGCTCGGTGAGTTGCACGCCGCTTGACGGCCGCGGCTAGGAGACCGACCATGCCCGAGAGCTTCGACCAACTACTCGCCAAGGTCAACGAGATCCACGACCTGGCGATGGCCGGCTCGGTCCTCAACTGGGACCGCGAGGTCAACATGCCCAAGGCCGGCACCGAGGCGCGCATCAAGCAGATGACCACCGTGCACAAGCTGGTGCACGAGATGTCGACTGCAGACGAGGTGGGCGAGCTCCTCGAGGCAGCCGAGGCTGACACCGCGAGAGCGGACTACGACAGCTTCGACGCCAGCTTGGTCCGCGAGGTGCGCCGCAACTACGACGACGCTCGCAAGCTGCCGAGCGAGTTCGTCGCCCGTGTCACCGAGACCAGCGGCCAAGCGCACCAGGCCTGGGTCGCGGCCCGGGAGAACGACGACTTCGAGTCATATAGCCCGTGGCTGGAGCAGATCATCGGGCTGGCCCAGGAGATGGCGGAGCTCTACGGCTACGAGGACGAGCCGTACGACGCGCTGCTGGATCGGTTCGAGCGTGACACGCTAACCGCGACCGTGCGCAGCACCTTCGATGCCCTGAAGGCCGCGACGGTGCCGCTCCTAGACGACATATCGGCGAGCGCTGTCGATGTCGACGACGCCCCATTGCATCAGCCGTTCGATGTGGAAGCGCAGGAGGAGTTCGCGCGGTACGCGGCCGAAGCCGTCGGCTACGACTTCGATCGCGGGCACCTGGGCACGTCGGTGCACCCGTTCTCCACCTCCTTCTCCCGGTACGACTCGCGCATCACCACTCGATGGTACCCCGACTTCCTCAGCCCATCGCTGTTCGGCACGATGCACGAGTCCGGCCATGCGATGTACGAGCAGGGCACGGGTCCCGAGCTGGCCCGCACGCCGTTGGCGCGGGGCACCTCGATGGGCTTCCACGAGTCGCAATCGAGAATGATGGAGAACATGGTCGGTCGCAGCCGCGGCTTCTGGTCCGCGCACTACGGAGAGCTGCGGCAGCGCTTCCCGGACCAGCTCGGCAACGTGCCGCTCGAGGCCTTCTACGCCGCCATCAACAAGGTCCAGCCGTCGTACATCCGCGTCGAGGCCGACGAGCTCACCTACAACCTGCACATCGTGTTGCGGTTCGAGCTCGAGCAGGACATGCTGAACGGCGACCTGGTGGCGCGCGACGTGCCGGAGGCGTGGAACGCCAAGTCCCAGGAGCTGCTGGGCGTGACACCGCCGACGGACCGCGACGGCTGCCTGCAGGACGTGCACTGGACGCGCCCCTCGTTCGGCTACTTCCCGACCTACGCTCTC
>JBJYWW010000101.1:11087-14279 GCA_046259645.1 Anaerolineae bacterium | reverse complement strand
CAGGCCTTCATACTCGGCTGGGCGGCCGACTACCCCGACCCGCAGGACTTCCTCGACGTGCTCCTGCACAGCGACAGCGACCTGAATAACACGCGGTTCAGCGATCCGGAGGTCGATCGCCTGCTCGAGGCCGCCCGAGTCGAGCCGGATGAGCAGCGTCGCATGGAGCTCTACCGCGAGGCCGAGCGCATCGCATTGGAGGGCGCGCCGTGGATTCCGCTGTTCGCCCCTGCCGAGACATGGGTCGTGGCCCCGTACGTGCACGGCTTCGAGCTCCCGGCGATCGTGCGGCCGCGCATGGCCGACGTCTGGCTGGCGATCGACGACGAGCCTTAGTCGGCGCCACCCCGGCCACTGAGCCGCCGGCAGCTCGCTAGCGTCGGCCTGGAGGTGAGAGAGCTCTCGGGACGTGAACCGGCGCGAGTCTGCTGCGGTTGCTGCGGGTGATCGTGAGCTTTGGGGAGCAGCAACGCACGTCACTGCAAGCCGCAGGACGGTTTGTTGACCGGGTTTTTCGCGTTGCTCTACAATGGCCCGCGCTGCGGCGCGTTCAGACCGCCGCGGCGCAGTGTGTGGTGTCATCAGGCGACGTCGGCGCCCGCACTCGTCCCGAGATGGTCCCGGTCGGGTCCATGACGGCAGCAGTTCCTGCTGGAGGAGAGATACGATGAAGCGGTTGTTGACGCTGCTGAGCGTCCTCGTCATTGCCACGTTGGCGGTGGGTGCTTGCCAGTCGGACGAGCCTGAGCAAGCCGTGCAAGATCAAGGTCAGACAGTTGAGCAGCAAGCACAGGGGCCCGTCGATGGCGGGGCCGTGGAAGGTGGGACGGCGGCGGAGGAGCCGGTCGACCTGATGCCGGCGCCTGCAGGCGACTCGATGGTGTTCGATCACGAGCCTGTGGTTGACAGCGAGCCGACGCTGATCATCGGCCAGGGCCTGGAGCCCGCGTCGCTGTACATCTACGGTGGCTCCATGCTCGCCGGGACGCACGTGCTCAACTCGATATACGACGGTCCGATCGAGGGCCTGGACTACGACTTCCAGGCCGTCATCATCGAGCAGCTGCCCAAGATGGAGAACGAGGGCTCCGGTGCGACGCTCGAGATGGTCAGCGTCGAGCCGGGGGCCAGGTACGTCGACGAGAAGACCCAAGAGGTCGTGACGGCGACGGAGGCCATGACCGACTTGCCGCAGATCACGGCGCGGTTCACGCTCCGCGACGGGGTGACCTGGCAGGACGGCGTGCCGGTCACGGCCGACGACTCGGTGTTCAGCCAGGTGCTGGCATGCGACGAGGACTCACCGACGTCGAAGGTTCTGTGCGAGCGTACGGAGCACTACATCGCGGTCGACGAGAAGACGACCGAGTGGATGGGCATCCCCGGCTATACCGACCCGACATACTACACGAACTACTACACGCCGCTGCCCAGGCACCAGCTCGGCAGCACTGGCGAGCGCATGGACGAGATGAGCGCCGTTGCAATCGCGGACGACGAGGAATTCACGCGGCGACCGTACTCCTACGGCCCGTTCAAGATCAAGGAGTGGGTCGCCGACGATCACATCGAGCTCGAGCGCAACGAGTACTACTGGCGGGCCGACGAAGGGCTGCCGTACCTCGACACCGTAGTTCACAAGTTCATCGAGGACGCCAACACGCTGCTCGCCGCCTTGATCGCCGGCGACGTCGACGTCGCTACTCAGGACGTCCTCGACATCACTCAGTTCGATGCCCTGTCCGACGCCGAGGCGAAGGGGCAGATCACACCCTACTACGTGTCCGGCACGGTCTGGGAGCACATCGACTTCAACCTGCAGCCGGCCGACGAGCGCATCGCGCTCGGCGCCTGCAAGCTGGTGCGCCAGGCCATCGCGTTCGGCACCGATCGGGCGACGATGGTCGACGAGATCCAGGAGGGCAAGACCAAGATCCAGAACACGTTCGTGCCCGACGCCCACTGGGCCTATCCCACGGACCTCGCGCCGGACGAGGTCGTGTACAACTACGACCCCGAGAAGGCCAAGGAGATCCTCGATCTCATGGGCTTCGAGGATGCCGACGGCGACGGCATCCGCGAGGCGCAAGAGGACATCACCTGCACCGTCACCGTCGACGCGACGGGCCAGACGAAGGAGCTGCCGATTCCGGCGGGGACGCCGCTGTCGCTAACCCTGAACACCACGTCCGGTAACGAGATGCGGCAGCAGACCACGTTGCTCTTCCAGCAGAACATGGCGGACATCGGCGTGGACATCGAGCTTGACTACCTGGCCGCCGACGTCTTCTTCGAGAAGAGCGCGGACGGCATGCTCACCGGTCGCCGCTACGACTTGGGCGAGTTCGCATGGCTGACTAGTGTCAGGCCGCCGGTCGCGCTGTACTTCTGCGACCTAATCCCGAGCGCGGACAACGCTTGGACCGGGCAGAACAACACCGGCTGGTGCAACCCCGAGTACGATCGGCTGGCCAAGCAGGCCGACACCACGCTCGAGCGGGACCTGGCGGTGCCGCTGTACAGCCAGGCGCAGGACATCTTCATGGACGAGATCCCTGTCCTGCCGCTGTTTGCCCGGGTGAAGGTGATGGGCACGGCACCGGGCGTCAAAAACTTCGAGCCCAACGCCACGGTGAACAGCGAGACCTGGAACATCGAGCACTGGGGCCTCAACCGAGACGAGTAGCCCTCGGCGCCGCGCTGGATCCCCACCTCGAGATGTGGTTTGATGTAGTGCCGGTACAAGGCGGGGAGGAGCGCGCTTGGACTCGATAAGCGGCGGCAAGGATCGCGACACGATCCTCGAGATCGAAGGACTGAAGACCTACTTCTTCACCGAGGAGGGTGTGGTCAAGGCGGTCGACGGCGTCGACCTGACCGTGGATCGGGGCGAGACGCTCGGGCTCGTGGGCGAGTCGGGCTGCGGCAAGAGCGTCGCCATGTTCTCCGTGATGCGGCTGATATCGGAACCGGGCGAGATCGTCGACGGCGAGATCACGTTCGACGGCAGCAAGATACTAGAGCTGTCCGAGTCCGAGATGCAGGCAATACGCGGCAACCGGATCTCGATGATCTTCCAACAGCCGCTGTCGAGCCTCAATCCCGTGTTCCGCGTCGGCGACCAGATCGCGGAGGTCTACCAGATCCACGCCAATATGTCGAAGGACGAGGCGTGGGACCGAGCAGTCGAGA
>JBJYWW010000101.1:0-11077 GCA_046259645.1 Anaerolineae bacterium | reverse complement strand
GAGATGCTGCGCATGGTGGGCATCCCCGATGCAGAGAGCCGGGCGCAGGCCTATCCCCACGAGATCTCTGGTGGCCAGGCGCAGCGGGTCATGATAGCGATGGCGCTGGCCATCGATCCCGAGCTGTTGATCGCCGACGAGCCCACCACTGCCCTCGACGTGACTATCCAGGCGCAGATCCTCGACCTGATGCGCGATCTGCGCGAGCGCTCCAACACCTCGATCATCTTCATCACGCACGACCTGGGCGTGGTGGCCGAGATGGCCGAGAACATCGCCGTGATGTACGCCGGCCAGATAGTCGAGTATGCCGACGTCGAGACGATCTTCGCCGACCCACGGATGCCCTACACGCAGGGCCTCCTGGAGTCGATCCCGGTGCTCGGTCAGGATCGCGAGACGCTCGCGGTCATCCCGGGCACGGTGCCGAGCCTGATCGATCTGCCGCCGGGCTGCCGGTTCGCTCCGCGCTGCACGTCGCGCGTGAAGCACGGCCTGACGGTGTGCAGCGAGGTCGAGCCGGCGCTTCTGCCGGTGGAGGAGGGGCACTCGGTGCGCTGCTGGCTGTACCACGACCATCCGCCGTCGGACCATCACGCGCCGATGGCCACCGGTCGGTCTGAAGAAGAAGCGGCTCGGCGCTGGTCGGGCAGCGGGGAGTGATGCCGTGGTGACGCAGGCGAGGAGTCCGCAAGGCGAGATCGGCGCCGATGAGGCCGCCACGAGACGGGTGACCAACGGCCGCCGCGGCGAGTCGCTCCTCCAAGTCAGGGACCTCTACAAGCACTTCCCCGTGCGTAGCGGCGTGCTGCAGCGCGTCACGGCGTGGGTGCAGGCGGTCGACGGCGTCACGTTCGACATTCGCAAGGGGGAGACGTTCGGGCTGGTGGGCGAGTCGGGCTGCGGCAAGACCACCGTCGGCCGGACGATCCTGCGGCTGATCGAGCCCACGGCGGGCGAGGTCGAGTTCGAGCACCAGATGATCTTCGACCTGCCGAGGAAGGAGCTCAAGCGCCTGCGCAAGGACATGCAGATCATCTTCCAAGACCCGTTCTCGAGCCTGGACCCGCGCATGCCGATCGGCGACAGCATCGCGGAGGGGCTGAACGTGCACGGCACGAAGGGCAAGGAGGCCGACAAGATCGTCCGGCAGGTCCTGGCCGAGGTCGGCCTCCATCCGGGGCACGCCCGACGCTACCCGCACGAGTTCTCCGGCGGCCAGCGTCAGCGCATCGGCATCGCGCGCGCGCTGGCGCTGCGGCCCAAGCTGATCGTGTGCGACGAGCCGGTGTCGGCGTTGGACGTGTCGATTCAATCGCAGGTGCTCAACCTGTTGAACGACCTGCAGCGCGAGTACGGCCTGACGTACCTGTTCATCGCCCACAACCTGAGCGTGGTGGAGCACATCTCCGACCGCGTGGCGGTCATGTACCTGGGCAAGATCGCCGAGCTGGCGGGGAAGACGGAGCTATACAAGAACCCGCTGCATCCGTACACCAAGGCGTTGATCAGCGCGATCCCGATACCCGAACCGACACTCAAGCGCGAGCGCATCATCCTGCCTGGCGACGTCCCGAGTCCCCTCAACCCGCCTTCAGGCTGCGTGTTCCACCCCCGCTGTCCCATCGCCGTCGAGTCGTGCAGCCAGTCCGAGCCCGAGCTGCGCGACGTCGGGAGCGACGGCGAGGAGCACTGGGTGGCGTGCCACCTGGTCGACTGACGCGACCGGCGGGTCGACTGCCTGCGCTGCTTCCAACCACGCGGCGCGGCCTGACACGCCGGTCACGCGGTTTCGGCCTACCCTGACAAATCGGCCGAGTCTGCTTGACCCAACCTGTCATCTGCGGTACAGTGCATGGCCCCAGTGGATGCAAGCTAAACCAGCCAAAGCTCGAGGAGGAGGTTCGCGTGAAACGAACCATTGCCGTCTTGCTCGTCGTCGCCGCAGTCCTGGCAGTGGGCCTCGCCCAGCCGTCGGGAGCCGAGGCCGAGCCGGACGGCCGTTCATACGAGTGGGTTCAGAACCCCGACAAGGACACGTACATCGTCAAGGGCGAGATGGAGCCCCTCGGCTTCGAGTCGCAGATCCGGGTGGGGGTGGCCAACAAGTCGCCCTACCATATGCTGCTGCACTTCGAGCTGCCCGAGGTGATCTACGAGTCGCAGTACAACTCGGCGGTGCTTCGGCTGTTCTGTATGGGCACCGAGAACGACGATGCGTCGCGGCCAACCCTGCAGGTGATGGAGCCTATCAGCGGCAACTGGAAAGAGCTCACGACGAACTGGGACAACGCGCCAGGCGCCGCGGGCACCATCATCCAGTGGGACTTCACATACGACATGTGCGACGATCCCAACGGCGAATGGGTGGAGCTCGACGCGACGGCAGTGGTCGGGCGGTGGGTCGCCGGCGATCGTGACAACAACGGCTTCTACATCAGGCCGAAGAACGAGGACAACGACTTCTTGTTCGTCTTCCAGGCCAAGGATCACGCCAGCCCCTATCCGCGCGGCAACCAGCCGCAGCTGGTGCTCGACTTCGATCCGCCGCCGAGTGCCACGCCGACGGCGAGCGACACGCCCACGCCCTCGGTGACGCCCACGGCCTCGAACACGCCGCCGATCACAGACACGCCGACGGCGACGCCGACCGCGACGGCCACCGACACGCCGACGCCCACACCGACGCCGACTGGGCCGCCACCGATCTTCCTGCCGATCGCGCTGAAGCTGGCTGAGCTGGGACCGCCGCCGGAGCCGGTGGCAACGGACACGACCGAGCCTGGCGGCACCGAGACGCTCGAGCCTGGCGGCACCGAGACGCCGGAGCCCGGCGCCACCGAGACGCCGGAGCCGAGCGAGACGCCCGCACCCGACGTGGAGATCGACCTGGACGAGCAGGGCGACTCGGGCAACTCCGGCACGGCGGCCCTGTTCCAGATGGGCGACGATGTCGAGGTGGTGATCGGGCTGGCCCCCAACGACGACGGCATGGAGCATCCGGCCGGCGTCTGGGAGGCCGTCAGCTGCGACGAGATCGCCGACATGGTGTGGCGGCTCGAGGACATCGTTCTCGGGCACTCGTCGACCACGCTGACTGATCTCATGGTCGAGGATATCGCCAACGGCGCCACGGCGATCGTCGTGCTGGCGGCCGCTGACGACGACACGGTTGTCGCTTGCGGGATGCTGCCGCTCTACGAGCCGTAGGACGGCTGACGCCGAATCCTGACAACCTGACGAAGCAGACAGAAGAAGGAGCGGCCGGGCCCTTGCGGCCAGGCCGCTTCTGCTTGCGGGGCGCCGGTGGCGGGCAGGCCTGGGGGCACCGTTGACGGCCGACGTGGCGGGTGTGTATAATTGGTGTGTCCTTGCGCGACACGGTACTATATCTAGTGGGTGGTCCCCGACGAGAGCCTCCATGCTGGCGGGCGAAGTCGTCGTTTGGCATGTGGGCGGCTCGCGTCGGCGACGCGACGCCCGGTGCAAGGGGCGCGCAGGAGACGCAGGAGGCGCGGAGGGCGCATGGCGGAGACCGAGCCCGACGGCGGTAGGAACAACAACGGCAAGCCGGACCTGCCGGCGCTGATAGAGGGACTGCTCTTCGTCACCGACGGCCCGGTCAACTTGGCGGCGATCGGGCGCGCGCTGGATGTGCCCCGGAGCCGCGTCGAGCGCGGGCTCGAAGACCTCGCGGCCCTGTACGCCGGACGTGGCTTGCGCCTGCAGCGGACCAACGGGCAGGTGCAGCTGGTGAGCGCGCCCGAGGTGGCCGACGCGATCGAGCGGTTCCTCGGCCTGGAGTCGGAGACGCAGCTCTCGCGGGCGGCACTCGAGACCCTGTCGATCGTGGCGTATCGGCAGCCGGTGACCAGGCCCGAGATCGACGAGGTACGCGGGGTAAACTCCGAGGGCGTGCTGCGCACATGCATCGCCCGCGGGCTCGTGGAGCCGCTAGGACGCCGCGAGACTGTCGGCCACCCGTTCGAGTACGCGACCACGTTCTCGTTCCTCGAGTACTTCGGCCTGACATGCCTCGAAGACCTTCCGCCCGTGGAGCTCCTCCACGCGCCGCCTTTCACCAACGGCAACGGCTCCGGACCCACCAGCGTTCTCGGCACACCGGTTCACCACGCCGACAACGGGGCGCCCGTCAAAGGCGCCTCGGCGTCCTCGGCGCGGGGAACGGCCCTGGCGGCGGTTGCCACCGGCGCGGAGCGCGATGAGACCACTCGTGCGAGCGGCGGCCAGGCCGGCCCGCCTGATGCCTGAGGTCCGTCTCCAGAAGGTCCTGTCGCGCTCCGGCCTATGCTCGCGGCGCAGCGCCGAGAAGCTGATTGCCGACGGTCGCGTCAGCGTGAACGGAGAGACCGTCCAGATCCTCGGAAGCAAGGTCGACCCCCGGGTCGACCTTGTTGCGGTCGACGGTCAACCGTTGGCGCTGGAGCCGCGCGAGTACTGGATGGTGCACAAGCCGCCGGGCACCATCGTGACGACCGACGACCCGCTGGGACGGTTCGTGGTGTGCGCGCTGGTCGAGACGCGCGCCCGCATCTACCCGGTCGGGCGCATGGACGCCGACAGCTCGGGGCTGCTGCTGCTCACCAACGACGGCGACCTGGCGCACCGCCTGACGGCGCCGGACAGCGAGATCGTCGAGGGCTACGAGGTGCTAGTGGCCGGCCGGCCTGATGCCGGTGACATTCGGAGCTTGCGGCGGGGGGTCCGTGTCAACGAGGAGCGTGAGTCGCCGTTCCATGCAGCACTGCTCGACAAGGAGGCGCCGAATGGCGCGACGTGGCTGTCGACGGAGGGCACAGGCGGCCTGCGGTCGATGCGGCGCGCGCTAGACAAGCTCGGGCATCCGGTGCGGCGGTCCGTGCGCACGAGACACGGGCAGCTGTGGCTGGGAGACCTGCCCGAGGGTGCTGCGCGACGTTTGACCTTGCAGCAGCGGCGTGCGCTCCGTGCGCGCGCCGGCCTGTCTTAGGCCGAATCGGCGTAGTTGGTGGCCGGCGCGGCTCTCCCCCTCAGTATCGCCATCGACGGTCCGGCTGCATCGGGCAAGACCTCGGCCGGCCGGCGGTTGGCGGCTCAGCTCGGATACTTGATGTTCGACACGGGGGCGCTGTACCGCGCGCTGACGCTGATCGCGGCTCGCAACGGGGTGGGGGCGGGTGACGAGCCCGGTCTGGTCCGCCTGATCGCCGAGCACCAGATCGACGTGGCGCCACGGACCGAGACGGAGCTGGGCTACGCGGTGCTCGTCGACGGCGAGGACGTCACGGCCGAGCTGCGGTCACCAGCTGTCACGGCGGCGGTTTCGCCGGTCAGCGCCCACGAGGGGGTGCGGGACGCGATGTTGCCGCCTCAGCGACAGATAGCGGAGCGCGGCTCGGTGGTCATGGTGGGGCGCGACATCGGGACCGTCGTGCTGCCCGACGCCGACCTCAAGATCTACCTCGACGCCTCGGTGGAGGCCCGCGCCAGGCGTCGCTTCCGCGAGCGGATCGCCGGCGGCGCGGCCGAACGGTACGACGACGTGCGGCGGTCCGTGGCCGCCCGCGACGAGATCGACTCGAGCCGCGACGTCGCGCCGCTGCGCGCCGCCGCCGACTCGGTCGTGGTCGACACGGACGCGTGCGACCTCGACGGCGTAGTTCGCCACCTCGCGGGGCTTGTCGACAGGTGGCCGGACGACCTGACGACGGGCGGCGGCGAGTCGCCTTGCGGAGCACACGTCGACAGCGTCGCGCTCGAGGGATCGCGTTGAACATCGCCGTCCGCCTGATCGCGACGCTCACGGTCCCGCTGGCGCTGCTGATGACCAACGTGCTGCTGATGGCCGGTGGGCCGTTCGTCGGATGGGAGTACGCGCGGCCCGGCTTCCCGCAGGCAGTAGGCATGACGGACGAGAAGCGGCTCGAGCTGTCGCTGCCGTCCGCGCGGTTCATCGCCGACCGCGCCGACCCGCAGTCGTTGGCCGCGCTGGAGGTGGGCGGCGAGCCGCTCTACACCGCGGCCGAGATCTCACACCTTCAGGACGTGCGCCGACTGGTGCGGCGGGCGTCTCTTCTCGCTGCGGTGGGTCTGGCGGTGGTCGTGCTGGCCGCCGTCGCTTGGCGGGACACGCCCGAGCGGCGCGCTGGTTTGATCCGGGCAATCGAGGCCGGCGGGTGGCTCACGGCCATGCTCGTGGTACTCGTCGGCGCTGGCATCGCGGTCGCCTGGCCGCTGTTCTTCGTCGGCTTCCACGAGCTCTTCTTCCAGCCCGGGACGTGGTCGTTCGCGTCCGACAGCGGCCTGATCAAGCTCTACCCCGAGCAGTTCTGGTTCGATGTGTCGGTGGCGCTCGCGGCGGTCACCGCCCTTGAGGGCGTCGTGATCGGCCTGGCGGGCCGTCGCGCTGGAGCGCGCGTTGCCGCTGGCTGACGAGGCGCCGGGCGAGCCCGACACGGCCGACCAACGCGGGCACGGCGACGCGCCGGTCGACCTGCCGGTGGGCGAGCCGACGCTGGCCGGCGAGCCCGCCACCGCCGCGCGGCAGCGGGTGGTGGCCCAACCGATGAGCCTGCCGTACCGCTTGACGTTCAAGGTGCTCGAGGTGCTGTTCGAGCACTACTTCAAGGCGGAGGTGTCGGGGCGCGAGAATCTGCCACCGCCCGGCGTGCCGACGCTGCTCGTGCCCAACCACACGAGCGCCATCGACGTGCCAGCCAGTGGCTACGCGTTGCGGCGGCCGGGCAGCTTCGTGGCCAAGGCCGAGGCCACGCGCCTGCCGCTCGTTGGCCCGTACCTCAAGGCGGTGGGCGCCATACCGGCCAATCGTGATCAGCAGGACACCGAGGCGCTGCGGCGGGCAATGAACGTGCTCAAGTCGGGTGGCTTGATGGGCATCGCCCCGGAGGGCACGCGCAGCCCCGACGGCAGCCTGGGGCCCTACGACCCCGGGTTCGTGTGGCTCGCGCTGCGAACCGGCGCGGTGGTGGTGCCGATGGCGATCCACGGCACGCACGAGTTGATGCCCAAGAGCTCCAAGATTCCGCGGCGCGGCACCGTGCGCATCCGCTTCGGCGAGCCTATCAGCTTCGCCGACGAGGGCCGACGCGCCTCGCGCGACCGGTTGCAGGAGCTGGCCGACGAAGTGCGCGCCCGGACGGTCGCGATGCTGGCCGATCTCGCGGCCGAGAGCGCGGCGTCCGACGCGTGATCGCCCTGCGCGGGGTCCGAGTGCTCGATCTGACTTCCCTGTTGCCAGGCCCGTATGCGTCGCTGCTGCTGGCCGACATGGGCGCCGACGTAATCAAGGTCGAGTCGCGCCTGGGCGACCTCATGCGGCAGGTCCCGCCGATGATCGAGAGCCGCAGCGCCTACTACCTCAGCGTCAACCGCAACAAGCGCAGCATCGGCGTGAACATGAAGTCCGCCGGCGGCAGGGAGATCCTGCTCGACCTGGCCCGGAGCTCGGACGTGGTGCTCGAAGGCTTCCGCCCCGGGCGGGCGCGGCGGATGAAGATCGACGCCGCATCGATGCTCGCGGAGAACCCGCGGCTGATCTACTGCTCGCTGTCCGGCTTCGGCCAGTCCGGACCCGACGCCAACCGTGCCGGTCACGACCTGACGTACCTGGCGCGCAGCGGGATCCTCGGGCTGAACGGAACGGCCGACTCGGGGCCGGTGATCCCGCCCGTGCAGATCGCCGATCTGGCCGCGGGCACGACGGCGGCGCTGGGGATCTGTGCCGCGCTATTCGACAGGGAGCGCTCCGGCGAGGGGCGCGTCCTCGACATCAGCATGCTCGAGAGCATCGTACCGTGGATGGGCACCAACATGGCCGCGCACCAAGCGGGCGAGGAATCGGCCCGCGGCGCGTTGCCGCTGTCGGGCCGCTACCCGTTCTACAACGTGTACCGCACGGCCGACGCCGGATACATCGCGCTGTCTGCGCTAGAACCGATCTTCTGGCGCGACCTCTGTCGCGCCATTGGGCGGCCCGACTTGGCCGAGAAGCAGTTCGCCGGGGGCGACGCGAACCAGGAGCTCGGCCAAGAGCTGCAGCGGCTGTTCGAGTCGCGTACCGCCGCAGAGTGGGGCGCGCTGTTCCGGGAGCACGATCTGTCCGCCGAGGTCGTTGCGGACATCGATGACGTCTACGCCGATCCGCACCTCCGAGCGCGCGGCACGCTTCTGACGCTGCGTCACCCGGAGGAAGGCGTGATCATTCAGGTTGGGTCACCCGTGCGCGAGGGCGGCGAGACGGCGGAGGACAGGGCCAGGCGACCCGTCCGCCTGCCACCGGACCTGGCCGCCGATACACGCTCCGTGCTCCGCCAGGTCCTTGACCTCGACGATGCCGCGATAGATAATCTACTTGAGTCGGGCGCGGTCTTCGGGCCCGACGAAGCGGCGCCGAAGAGGATCGCGCCGGAGACGCTGCCGTAGCGGCGCCGCCGGCCCGACCCGGCAGACGCGGCGCCGGAAAGGAGTCGTTGGACCGTCCACACAAGGGCAGACTAGCACCAGGTCTCCGCGTCAGCGGCAGGGTATGATCACGGGCTCATCGGGACCAGAGCCGCCGTGGTCGGCGCGACCGGCGAGCGCCCAATGGATGTGTTGGGCGCGTCACGAGGTCACCTGATCGACCGGCCTGCGGGTAGCGGCCGCATGGACGGGGCGCGGAGTTGACGAGGTGGAGGTTCCCGGACGCGCCGGGCTAAGCCGCTGGCTGCTACTGGCAGGCGGCGAAGATTCGAAAGATCGGTGGATGCCTCCGGGGCTGGCACGGCCCCTTGTTCTGCCCTCCTGAACGGCTAAGCCCACGCTCAAATCCGCCGGGCGACCGGCGGGACAAGGCGCGGCGCGGTGCGCCCGGTCGGCGTTGTGCGGCCTCTCGGCCGACTCGGCGCCGCGCGGGGCGGAGCAAGCATCACAACCCCTCAGGAGGGATCTCATGTGTGGTATCGTAGGCTACGTCGGCCGCCGCGACGCGGCGCCCATCTTGATGGACGGCCTGCGCCGTCTCGAGTACCGCGGCTACGACTCCGCCGGTCTCGCCGTCGCCGCGGGCGACGGGCGTATCGACATCCGCAAGCGCCAAGGCAAGCTCGCGCAGCTTGCCGAGCTCCTCGAGACGTCGCCGCCGCGCGGGACGCTCGGGGTCGGGCACACGCGGTGGGCGACTCACGGCGCCCCGACCACCCCTAACGCCCATCCGCATGTCACGGAGGACGGGCGCATCGCCCTGGTTCACAACGGCATCATCGAGAACTACGCGGAGCTTCGCTCGGAGCTCATCGCGCGCGGGCACCAGTTCTCGTCGGAGACGGACACGGAGGTGATCGTTCACCTCATCGAGGAGGCGTACAATGGCCTCGGCGACCGTACGCTAGCGGGAAGCACCGAGAGCACGGGCGCGCTCGGTGAGGCCAACGGTCACGAGCCGCCGACCCATGGCGGCGGCGAGGTCGGTGGGGCGACGGGCGGCACGGCCACGCGTGAGCGGTTCGCCGACGCGGTGGCCGCGGCGTTGGGGCGCCTGGAGGGCTCGTTCGCCCTGGTGGCCTTCACGCAGGACGAGCCCGACCTGCTGGTGGCGGCCCGTCACTTCAGCCCGCTGGTAGTTGGCATCGGCGACGGCCAGAACTACGTCGCCAGCGACATCCCGGCCCTGTTGTCCGAGACGCGCGAGGTCGTGCTCCTGGAAGACGGCGAGATGGCCCAGCTGACGAGCCACGGCGTCCGCATCACGGACCTTGCCGGCACCCCGATCGACCGCTCGCCGATGTACGTCACTTGGGACGCCGCCGACGCCGAGAAGGGCGGATACGAGCACTTCGTGCTGAAGGAGATCCACGAGCAGCCGGCGGCGCTGGCGGAGACGCTGCGCGGGCGGATCGTGGGCGACGGCTTCTCGCTGCCCGAGCTCGACGCCCTGGACACCGACCGGGTGGAGCGCATCCTCGTGTTGGCGGCGGGGACGTCGCTGTACGCCGGCCTCGTGGGCAAGCAGCTGCTCGAGCGCTGGGCTCGGCTGCCGACCGAGGTGGCCTACTCCAGCGAGCTGCGGTACGGCGATCCGGTGATGGGACCGGACACGCTGGCCGTGCTGGTAAGCCAGTCGGGAGAGACCGCCGACACGCTCGCTGCCGCGCAGGCCGCGCGGGCGGCCGGGGCGCAGACGCTGGCGATCACGAACGTCGTCGGCAGCTCCATGACGCGCATCGCCGACACGACTCTCTACCTGCAGGTGGGCCCGGAGATCGGCGTCGTCGCCACCAAGACGTTCACCGGCCAGCTGGCGTTGCTCACCGTGCTGGCGGCTGAGCTGGGGCTGCGGCGCGGCGAACTGGCTGAGGACGAGGGCCGCGCGATAGCGCGCGATCTGCGCACGGTGCCGGAGGCGGTGGCCGAGGCCCTGGAGTGCGAGCCGACGGTGGCCCAAGTGGCGAACCAGCTCGCCGACCGCCGCTCGATGTTCTACCTCGGACGGCGCTTCGGCCATCCGGTCGCGCTCGAGGGCGCGCTGAAGCTCAAGGAGATCAGCTACATCCACGCCGAAGGCTATCCCGCCGGCGAGCTGAAGCACGGGCCGATCGCAATGCTCGAGCCCGCCATCCCGGTGTTCGCCATCGCCACTGCCGGCCCGACGTACGACAAGCTGATCTCCAACATCCAGGAGGTCCGGGCGCGCGGGGTGGAGGTGACGGCAATCGCCACTGCAGGCGACACGAAGATCCACGAGCACGCCGAGCACGTGTTCTACGTGCCGCCGATCCGCGACGAGCTATCGCCGATCGTCGCCGTGGTGCCCACGCAGCTGTTCGCGTACTACGTAGCCGTGGCGCTAGACCGCGACGTGGATCAGCCACGCAACCTGGCCAAGAGCGTGACGGTCGAGTAGGGTGACGTCGAATCCAGGCCGGCGCCCGGTGGCGTCGGGCGCCGGCCCGCTGCGAGTGGTCATGCTCGGTCCGTTCGGCCTCGAGCCGAAGGGCACGATGCGGGCGCGTGCTCTTCCGGCCGCCCGCGCGCTGGCCGGGCGCGGGCACGACGTAGAGATCGTGATGCCCCCGTGGCA
>JBJYWW010000100.1:0-15338 GCA_046259645.1 Anaerolineae bacterium | reverse complement strand
ATCGCTCGTCGCGCAGGTACCGTTGTCCCTCATACTCGAAGGACACCAGCTGGTTGCCCAGGTCGGCCTCGATGCGGAGGTCGCCGTAGCCCGATTCCTCGGCCGTCTCGCGCAGCGCCGCGTCGGCGGACGACTCGTCGGGCTCGATGTGCCCCTTCGGCAGCCGCACCTCCCCGCGCGACGGCCGGTCGAGAAGCAGGACTCGCCCGCCGTCGACGACCACGCCGCCGGCGGCGGCGTAGCGCAGCCGCTGACCCTCCAGCGCCGAGCCGTCGGGCGCCGAAGGGTACGCGGCGCTAGCCATCGGCTTTGCCGTCCTCGGTCCCGCGACCGCGAGATTCCCGGAAGTGGAGCCGCAGCGGCGTGCCTTCGAATCCGAACATGGTTCGGAGCTGGTTCTCGATGTAGCGCTCGTGGCTGAAGTGCACCAGCGACTTGTCGTTGACGAAGAACACGAAACGCGGCGGCGCCACGTCGACCTGCGTCGCGTACTTGATCTTCAGCGGTCGCCCCTTGCGCCTGAGGTCGTGCCGCACTTGCAGGTCCGCCACCAGGCGGTTTATATCCGCCGTGGGCACGCGGAAGCTCCGCGTGCCCTCCACCGCATCCGCGGCCTCGAGCACCTTGCCGGCGCGCTGGCCGGTCAGCGCCGAGATGAATACCACCGGCGCATATTGCAGGAAGCTGAGCTCGGACCGCAGCCGTCGAGTGTGCTCCACTATCGTGTACGTGTCCTTCTCGACCAGGTCCCACTTGTTCACGGCGATGACGGCGCCGCACCCCGCCTGCTCGATGAAGCCGCCGACGTGGGCATCCTGGGCGGCAACCGCCTCCGTGGCATCGAGCAGCAGTACCGCGACGTCGCTACGCTCGATGGCGCGCATGGCGCGCATGACGCTGTACCTCTCGATGCCCGGCTCGATTCGCCCGCGTCGGCGGATGCCCGCGGTGTCGACCAGCACGTACTCCTGGCCACCGCGCGTGACGCGCTGGTCCACCGCGTCGCGCGTCGTCCCTGGCTCGGGGCTCACTATCATACGCTCGGAGCCAAGCAGCCGGTTCAGGAGGCTGGACTTGCCGACGTTGGGCCGCCCGACGATCGCAACACGAAGCGCATCCGGCTCGGGCGCCGCCGACTGCTCCGGCAGCGCGTCGACAACCGCGTCGAGCAGCTCGCCGGTGCCCGTCCCGTGCAGAGCCGAGACGGCGAACGGCTCGCCCAGGCCCAGCGCCCAGAACTCGCCGGCCCCCATCTGCCTCTGCCGCGACTCGGACTTGTTGACCGCCAGCACGAGCGGCTTGCCGCTCCGGCGCAGCAGCTCGGCCACGTCGTAGTCGGCCGGCGCGAGCCCGGTCGCGCCGTCCGTCAGCAGAACGATCACGTCTGCCTCGTCGACGGCCACGGACGCCTGGTTGCGCACCCGTTCGGAGATGGCGCCGGACCGATCGAGCTCGAGCCCCCCCGTGTCGACGACGTCGAACTCGCGTCCGCCCCACTCTGCGGTCGCGTACAGCCGATCCCGCGTCGTGCCGGGCACGTCCTCGACGATGGCCATCCGCGAGCCGACGAGTCGATTGAACAGCGTCGACTTGCCGACGTTGGGGCGTCCCACGATCGCGACCAGCGGGCGGGCCATGCCCGAACGGTAGCGGGGGCGCGGTAGGCCGACAAGAAACCGATTCGCACCGAGAAGCCAGTGGACCCTGTGTCCCGGCGAGACTGCGCTATAATGTCCGCAGCCGGTGCCGCGCTTGGCTTTGTCCGCTCTGTCGCAAGGAGCTGTGGATTATGCGCTGGAAGCTCAACCTCGCGTTTGGCCTCGTTCCGATTCTGCTGGCGATAACGGCCTTCGCCGCGCTAGCGGCGGCCTCGCCGGTCGCCCAGGACCCCGAGGTCGAGGCGGGCAGCGGATGCGTCGCCGGACTGCAGAAGTGGCTGGACCCGACAACGGTGCTGCTTGGCGAGACTGCCCAGGCAACGCTGATCGTGACCACCACGTGCCCCGGCGAGCGGCTGCCCGTCGACTTGGTGATCGTCGCAGATGAATCGAACTCCATGACTCCACGACGGACCGGCAGCATCATCGAGCCGACCAAAGTGGCGACGGAGGATCCGCGGACGCCGCCGTCGACGCCCAACCTGGAGACGCCCCCTACCCCACCCGATCCGGGTGGCGGCTCGGAACTGACGCCGGGCGTGCCCGGTCGCCCGGGCGCCGGCGAGCCGCCGTTCTGCAACCCGTCCGGCGGTGGTGACGCTGGACTTCCGACGGCGACGCCGATGCCGGATCCGCGCACTCCACCGCCGCCCCCAACCGAGCCCGACCCGGGTGGAGTCGGCGGAGGGACGTCCGGACCGCCCGGCGTGGGCGACAGGCCGGACATCGAGGACGAAGAGCCCTCGGGCACTGTCGACTACGTCCGCGACGAGAAGCAGTGGGTCCGCGACTTCCTGAACATCCCGCAGGTCGAGGAGGACCTGGCGAGCGGCCTCCTGCGAATCGGCTTCCTGTCGTTCAACGAGCGCGCGCGCGTGCGCATCAACCTGACCGACGACGCATCGCGGATCATCGGCGGCGCCAACCGCATGCGCGGCGACGAGATCACGCGCATCAACCAGGGCGTGCAGCAGGCCGAACGCCTGCTCAACGGCACTGGCTCGCGCATCGGGCAGGACCGCGTGCAGATCATGGTGATCCTGTCGGACTTCCAGTTCTGCCAGCGCGACATGCGCAAGCCCGACCGCGAGATCGACGTGGTCACCATCGGCTTCGGCGTGCGGACCTACGACCTGCGCAAGATGTACGATCTGGCGTCCGAGCGGTCGTACGTGCTGGACCGCCGCAACGTCATGGCCCTGGCCGACCTCTACCACGACGAGCTCGCGCGCTACACGTCGGTGTCGGTCGATCAGCTGCTGGTGCGCGACGAACTGGCCGACAACATGAGCCTCGTGCCCAACACGGTTGATCCGCCGACAGTGACGGTGGCAGGGCAGGTGATCACGTGGGAGATCCCACAGCCGCCCGATCCGCTCACGCTCACCTACCGCATCGAGCCGCTTGAGCCGGGCACGCACCTGACGAGCGCCAGCGCCGGGATCACGTGGACGGACACCGTCGGCAAGGTCGGTCATGCCGACTTCCCGACGACGACGATCCAGGTCATACCGCCGACTCCGACGCCGACTGCGACATACACCCCGACGCCGACTGCCACGCCAACGGCCACGGCCACGCCGACTCCGACGCCCGGCCCGAAGTATCTGCCGATCGCCTTCAACGCGTGGCCGGAGCCGACGCCGACGCTCACGCCGTTGCCCACGCCTACCGTCTGCGTGCCCGAGGAGCAGATGGTCGACGTGGCGGAGGTCATCGACATCTCCACGAGCATGAGCGAGAAGACGGCCGATGGCGTCGTCAAGCTCAACGCGGCGCTCGACGCCGGCGCCGAGCTGATCTCGCTGCTCAAGGACATCGACCAGGCCGCGGTCGTCGGCTTCAACAGCGAGGCCACCCTGGCGTCGCAGCTGACGTTCGACAAGCCCGCGGCCATCGCCGCGGTGCGCGGGCTGGCGAACCTGCAGCGGCCCGGCACGCGCATCGACCTGGGCCTCGAGACAGCCTACGCCGAGATGATCAGCCCGCGCCATCGCGAGGATGCCTCGCGGTCGATCGTGCTCGTCACCGACGGGCGGCAGATCGGGTCGTACGACGACGTGCGCCGTATCGCGGCCGACATCCGTGCCGACGGCATCACGCTCATCACCGTCGGCCTCGGCGACGACATCGACGAGGATCTGCTGCGCGAGATCGCATCGGAGACCGACGAGGGCGTGGTGCTCTACTTCTCGGCGCCGAACGCGGAGGATCTGCTCGACATCTACCGCTTCATCGCCGACGTCATCCCGTGCGGTGGCTAGTGTGTCGATGACCTCAGACGCGCCGCTCGCGGCGCCAAGAGCAACCTGACAAGCCGACCGGGGCAGGGCAACCTGCCCCGGTCGTTGCGTCTTGCCCTTGTCGCAGTCGCGCAGTAGGCGAACCGCAAGCACGGCGCCCGCCGGGCCGGGCCGCTGATGGCCACCGTCCTCATGCGCTGGCTGGAGCGGACTCCGGCGGGCTACGAGCGGGGCATGCGCGTGCTGACGCTGGGCCGGCTCGATCGCGCCCGCGAGCGCATCCTCTCGGAGCTCGAAAAGGCGCTCGACGCTGACCGTGCTCCCGCGCAGCCGCCAGAGCACAGCCCGCAGCGGGCTCGAGTTCTCGTCGTCGGCTCAGGCACCGGAGTACTGGCAACCGCGATCGCAGGTCGGGGCCACGATGTCGTGGCGATTGACACCGACCCTCGAATGGTGGCGACCACGGCTGCTCGCATCGCCGCCGCGGGGCTCGAGTCCCGCGCCAAGGCAGAGCACCTCGACGCGCGCGACCTGCCGCCGCGAATGGCCGGCGCGTTCGACGTTGTCGTGGCCGTACTCGTCCTCAGCGAGGCTCCGAGCGCCGAGAGGGCGCGCTTGATCACCGAGATGTGTGGAGCGTTGCGGCCCGGCGGCCGGTTGCTGTTGGCCGACGAGGTCGAGCCCCGCCGGAGGGTGGCTCGGGCGCTATACCGCGCCGTGCGCGGCCCGCTGGCGGCGGCGACGTGGCTGTTGACAACCGCTTCGACGAGCCCGGTGCACATCGACGACGACCTGGAGGATGCCCGGCTTGGCCGACCCGACCTCGTGGCTCGCCGATCGGCCGAGTATCTGGGCGGCACGCTCGCGGTGTTCGAGCTCTTGGTGGTGCCGCCGAGACACGTGTCGGCCCCGCCTGGCAGCTCCCAAACCTCCTCCGACCGTGCTCAGACCGCGCCCGACCGATGGCTAACAGCACCTGACGACGGCTCGCAAACCGCCCCTGACGGTAGGCAGACGGCACCTGACGTCGACTCGCAGACCGCGTCCGCCAGGGCAGCCGCGCCGCGCCTCGAGCACGCCGTTGGGCTCGCCGCCACGCTCCGGGACGCGCATGCGCTGCTGTTCAGGATCCTGCCGCCGTACCCCGCCGTCGCAACCGGTTTGCGCCGCGTGGGCGCCCCGACGCGTTCCTCTCCGGTCCTGGTCACCGGCAACTACGAGCTGACCGTCCGCCGCTTGGCCGAGGAGATCGAGGGGCGCCTGGACGCGTGGGTTCTAGTCGTTGACAGCGGCGGCGTCAACGTCTGGTGCGCTGCCGGCAGCGGCCGTCTGACCGCGTTCGACGTGCTCGACTCGGTGCGCCGGTCCGGGCTCGCGGAGCGAATCGACCATCGCGAGCTGACGTTGCCACAGCTCGCGGCGACCGGGGTCGACGGCAACGAGCTGCGAGCCGGCGGTTGGGTGCCGCGGTGGGGACCGGTTAGGGCGGCGGACATCCCAGCCTACTTGGCAGGCGGAGGCGCGAAGACCGAGCTGATGCGGCGTGTCCGATTCCCGCTGCGCGACCGCCTCGAGATGGCCACCGCGACCCTCGGCCTCTACGCTCCCCTCGTGCTTCTTCCGGCGTGGCTGATCTGGCGTCACGCCTTCTGGGCGATAGCTGCGGCGCTGATCGCGCTCACCTACACGTACGCCGTGCTGCTTCCGTTCCTGCCGGGGCGCGACGGGCTGGCCAAGAGCGTGCCGCTGAGCATCCTGGGCCTGGCGGCTCTGGGGCTCGTCGAGCTATGGCGCGGCGAGCCGACGCTTGGAGCGGCCTTTGGTCCCGCGCTCGGCATGGTGGCGCTGGCCGTGTTCGTGGCGGGCGAGATGCAGGGCATGTCGCCCCACATGCGGGGCGAGCAGGCCAACTGGATCGTCGAGGCCGTCGTACTGGCCCTGCTGCTGGCCGCATACGTGGCGGTGCCGACGGCGGTCTGGCACTGACATGGCCACCGTCCCGGCAGTGGTCGCAGGTCCGGTTGCCCCCGCGGCGTACGAGCGCCGGGCGGCGCGCGCCGACGCGAGGACCGGGTGGCGCCAGCTGCGGTCGATGATAGGCGAGCAGCTCGAGTTGGCGCGGACGTTGCGCAGGCTCCGGATCCGCCACGAGCCTGATCGCTGCAGCGGCTGCCTGACCTGCTACGATGTGTGCCCGATCGGATGCTGGTCCCCGGCCGGCGCCAGCGGCAAGTCGACGCTCGTTACCCCAGGGCTCTGCGTGGCATGCGGGGCTTGTGTCCTGCAGTGTCCCGAGAACGCGATAGCCCTCACGACATCGGAGCTTCGGCCGACGGCCGGGCTCGGCGGGCGCCAACACGAGGAGGGAACGTGACAGACTCAGGCACTGACTTCGGCCCATTCGCAGCCCGGCTCCGCGAGGCCGGCATGCCCGAGCTGTTCGTGGACGTCTTCGGCGAGCAGTACGGGCAGCTGGTGGCGGGCGAGACGGGTCTGATCCCCGAGGACTCCATCGAGCCCGTGCGCGACCTGCCGGACGCGGACGACCTGGCATCGGTCGCGCCCGCCAGGGCCGAGGAGACGCAGCGGACGGTGGTCATCAAGCTCAACGGCGGCTTAGGCACCGGAATGGGCCTCGACCGGGCCAAGTCGCTGCTCGAGGTCCGTGACGGGCTGACATTCCTCGACATCATGGCCCTGCAGGCAGAGCACGATGGCGTGCCCTTGGTCCTGATGAACAGCTTCGCCACGGACGCGGACTCCGCGGCCGCGCTGGCCTCGTACCCGCGAGTCGCCCCTTCGATCCCGCTGTCGTTCGTGCAGCACCAAGCGCCGAAGGTCAGGCAGGCTGATCTGCGTCCCGTCGAGCACCCCGCGGACCGTCGCCTCGAGTGGTTCCCGCCGGGCCACGGCGACTTGTACACCGCGCTGCTCACGAGCGGCGTTCTCGACGACCTGATCGCGGCCGGCTACCGCTACGCGTTCGTGTCGAACGGCGACAACCTGGGGGCGGTCCTCGATCCGACGATCCTGGGGCATTTCGTCGACAGCGGCAGCCCGTTCATGATGGAGGTAGCGGATCGCACGGACTCGGATCGGAAGGGCGGACACGTCGCCCGGACGAAGTCCGGGGGCCTGGTGCTGCGCGACAGCGCCCAGTGCCCGGCAGGGGACCGCGAGGCCTTCGCCGACATCGAGCGGCACCGCTACTTCAACACGAACAACTTGTGGCTCGACCTGGCCGATCTGCGCGCGCTGCTTCGTGAGCGCGGCGGGCGCCTCGGGCTGCCGCTCATTCGCAATGCCAAGACCGTCGACCCGCGCGATCCCTCCTCGACACCGGTCTTCCAGCTCGAGACGGCCATGGGCTCGGCGCTATCGGTGATCGATGGCGCCCGCGTGGTGCGCGTTCCGCGGCGCCGCTTCGCGCCCGTCAAGCACACGTCGGACTTGGTCACGATCCGGTCGGACGCATTCGAGCTCGACGACGGCTATCGGCTTGTGCCGGCCCCTGGTCGCGGAGCGGCGCCGCCCAACGTGGTCCTCGATCCCCACCACTTCGGCTTCGCCAGTGACCTCGACGAGCGCTTCCCACACGGGGTGCCCTCGCTCGTCTGCTGCGACAGCTTGCAGGTCGTGGGCGACGTGGCGTTCGGGCGCGACGTCGTCCTGGAGGGTGACGTGGTCATACGCAACGCCGGAGAAGAGCGTGTCGTGATCCCCGACGGAGCCACGATCAGCGGCGAGACGGAGCTCTAGCGCGCCGGACCCGGCTCCGCTCGACGGGCTGCGAACCTGCGCAGCGCCTCCAGGTGGGCATCGGCCACCCACAGTGGCGCGAACAGCTCGCGCTCGGCGGCCAGCGCGCTCTCGTACGGCATGGCCCCCGCGGCCGCCAGCAGCTCCTTGACCGCCCGCACTGCGCCCGGATCGGCCGAGGCGAGCCTGGTTGCCAGCTCCAACGCCGCAGGCAGCGCCTGGCCCCGCGGCGCCACCGCGTTGACCAGTCCGAATTCCCGCAGCTCGCGCGCGTCGTACACCCGGGCCGTCAGGAGCATCTCGGCCGCCCGACCGTAGCCGACCTGGCGAGCCAGGCGCTGGCCGCCGCCCCACCCCGGTATCAAGGCGAGGTCGAGGTGCACGAGCCCGAGTCGGGCGGCCTCGTCTGCAACACGAAGGTCGCACGCGAGCGCGATCTCCGAGCCGCCGCCAAGCGCGTAGCCGTTGATCGCCGCGATGACGGGAACCGGCAGGCGCTCCAACTCGAGCAAGGCGTCGCCCATCAGCGCCGCCAGCCGCGCGCCGTCGTCGGGGCTCGTGCAGCTCTCCAGGGCCGACTGGTCTCCGCCGACGCAGAACGCGCGGTCGCCCGCCCCGGTCACGATCACGACGCGCGGCGCGCCGCCGTCCGTGCGTGGGGCCACCGGTGCCGTTGCCGGCTCGCCGCGCGCTCCGGCGGCCGGCGTGGGCGACCGGAGTCGCCCCGCCAGGTCCGCCACCGCCGTCGCGAACGCATCCATGGCTGCCCAATCCAAGGCGTTGAGCACGGCCGGACGGTCGATCGTGATAGTGACGACGCCCAGATCGTCGGTCTTGACGGCGACCCCTGCGTAGTCGCTCACTACACGAAGATGATCTGAGCGCCCTCGGCCATGTCCAGGAAGTCCATGGCGGTCACGATCCCGTCGACCTCGTCCACGAAGTCGTCCTCCGTCAGCTTCAGCATGTCGACCGACATCTTGCAGGCGTAGACCCCGGCGCCGGCGTCGTGCACCATCTCCAGGAACTCGCCGACGGGCGGGATCTCGAGCTCGTCGATCGTGCGCTTCATCATCGCCGTGCCTAGGTGGCCGACGCCCGGCACGACCCCGACCAGCCCGGGCATGCCCATCGCCGGGTTGCCCAGCGGCGTGACCATCAGCTTGTCCTGCTTGTGCTTGTTGATGATGTCCATTCCCCAGAAGGTGTAGAACATCACGACTTCGATGCCGTCCATTCGGGCGGCGTTGGCCAGCACGAGGCCCGGGTACGCCATGTCGAGCGTGCCCTTGGAGTTGATGATGGCCAGCTTGCGAACAGTCTCTTCCGTCATGTCGGCTCTCCTAGTTATGTCGACCATGTCTTAGACGGCCCAGGCGGCCGTCCGTTGGCCTCGCGTGCCGGCGGCATGCCGGATAGCCACTCACCGTCGAGCCACCGCGCCCGCCGCCTACTTCCGCCCCCCGCGTCGCGCCGAGGGTCCCGCTTGGGCGCTAGACGCAGCCCTTGGGCTTGGTCAGTCCCGCAATCCGCGCGACCTTCTTGCCGGGGCCCTTTGGAAAAAGCGCGTACAGCTCCTTGGTCGGCACCCCGGCCTGGACCGAGATCCGCCGCAGTCCCGGCGTCTCACCCTTGGCGTCGAAGTCCGCGCGCGCGAAGTCGATCACGGCCCAGTGGCGGTCCGTGAGTTCGTCGATGCCCTCCTCCTTGGCCAGCAGCACAGCGATCTCGCGCGTCCATGCGTTGCGGTCGACCAGGTAGCCGTCGTCGTCGACGCTGAGCGTCGTTCCATTCAGAGTGATCTCTGGCACTTTGCACCTGCTCCTTCTCTCAGATCGGCTTGTCGCGCGTGGCCCCTCAGCGAGGCCGCGCTCGTCTCGATACTCGTCTGCGTGACGCCCCAAGCGCGACGAGCTAGGCCTGCCCGGCCTTGCCGGGCGGCAGCTCCTGCCCGGCCGACACGGTCTTGAGCATCCGCAAGGTCAACGCCAAGCCGCGGCGCACCTCGGGGTCGCGCATCTGCCGCATCAGGCCGGTGAACGACGTGTCCAGCGCCTCGGGCTCGTGCTCTATCTCCTGGAACGTGACCGTCATGTTGCCGACGAGGCGCATGATCTCCGGCTGCGTCATCGCCTTGACCGTGTTAAGTATCAGGACGACGTTGTCGCCAAGCTGCCGCACGTCCTCCTCGGAGTACTCCTGAACGACTCGATCGACGATGCCCACGGCCTCCTTGGCGAAGTCGAAGTAGCCCCGGCGCTCCATCTCGTCGAGCGCGAGCACCGCGCGGTTGAACATGTCCTGGGTGAGCGGAGCCCCGTCGGCGACAAGGTCCTGAAGGCTCTCGAACTGGTCGAGCAGGACTTCGAAGTTGCGCGTGTTGCGAGCGACGCGCTTGACCAGGCGCAGCAGGTCGTCGAGCCTCACATACGGCTCGATCTCCTCCAGCTGCTCCACGGTCAGCAAGTACAGGTCGTTGACGATCGGCGTGAGGTCCTCTTGCAGCTCGTCGCGCTCCTGCTGCCGGGCCTCTCTCTGGTGGGCGCGCTCGACCAAGAACTCGGTTCGCTCGTTCAGCTGCGAGAGCTGCTCCGTCAGCTGGGCGACCTGCACGCCAAGCTCCGCGATCTGGCTACTGAAGTCGGGTGACGCGTCTGTCATCGCTGCCCCCTACCACCACTTGCCGGCCATGCTCATCTGGGCGCTGATCGGCATCTCCTTGCCCTTGAGCAGGATGTTCCAGTACATCCAGCGGAACATGAGCTTGCCCCAGTGGTTGGCCTGCGACTCCTGCAGCAGCGAGAAGGGGCCGATGCCGGGCAGCGGGAACATCCCGGGCAGAGGCTCAACATCGTAGTTGAAGTCAATGAGGATGCCCTTGCCGAAACCGGACTCGATGTAGCAGTTGGCGTGGCCGTCGAACGTCGGCAGCAGGTCCTTGCCATGCACGTAGCGGCAGAAGTTCTCGACGAACACATCCACCTCGAAGTGCGCCACTGACCCGGCCTTGGAGCTCGGGAGGTCGGTTGCGTCACCGAGCACGAAGATGTCGTCGTAGTCCCTGGACAGCAGGGTGTGCTTGTCGGTCGGGACGTAGTTGAGCTCGTCGCCCATCTCGGAGCGCGCGATCAGGTCGTCGCCCATGTTGAGCGGGATCGTCACCAGCAGGTCGTAGTCGATCTCGGTCTCGTCGTACGCCACTAGCTTCTTAGCGTCGGGATCGACGCGCTCGATGTTGAAGTCGGGGATCACGTTGATGTTCTTCTCGACCAGGATGTCACCCAGCAGCTGCGACGCCTTCGGCTTCGTGAACGCGCCCGGCAGCGGCGTGACCATGGTCAGCTCGACCTTGTCGCGAATGCCCTCTTCGTGGAAGTACCAGTCCGCCAGCATGATGAACTCGAGAGGGGCCACGGGGCACTTGATCGGCATCTCGGTGATGTTCATCACCAGGCGCCCGCCCTCCCATGTCCAGAGGTGCTCGCGCAGGGCGACCGCGCCCTCGACCGTGTAGAAGTCGAAGATCGACTTGTGCCACTCGTGCTCCTTGAGCCCTTCGGTCTCCTCTGGGCGCGTGCGCGTGCCGGTGGCGATGATCAGGAAGTCGTACGGGATGTAGCGGCCGTCCTTCTCGATGCGCACGCGCTTGTTGTGCGGCTCGATCAGCTCGATCTTCGAGATGATCACGTCTACCTCGTTCGGGAGGTAGTTCCATTTCGACCGCATGACGCCCTGCTTGTTGTAGATCCCGAACGGTATGAACAGGAATCCGGGCTGGTAGTAGTGGGTCTCGTCCTGATCGATGATCGTGATCTGCCAGCCCTCGCAGTCCATCTCGTGGATCATGCGGTTGGCGACCATCGTGCCGGCCGTCCCGGCGCCGAGGATTACGAGTCGCTTCATCTACTCCTCCGTGGTGAAAGGCTCTTCGATTCGGCTACAGCGCATCGGCGAGCTGGCCGCGTGACTCCAATCGATCGCGCAACACTGCCCGCAGGATGTCCAGTGCATCGATCACCCGACTGTCGGCCAGCTCGTAATAGACCATCGTTCCCCGCCGCTCCGAGGTCACCAGCTGACGATCGCGCAGCACGCGCAGGTGACGCGACACTGACGACTGCGGCATCTCCAGGGCGCGAACCAGGTCGGTGACGTTCTGCGACCCTGCCGACAGGGCGTAGAGCATCGCGATCCGATTGGGGTCGGCGAGGCCGCTGCACAGGCTCGCGTGCAGCGCGTTTATCTCCTCGCGCATCGGCTTGTCGAGCACTCCCTCAGCTGCCATTCTCGCCCTCGCGTTCGACGCATATGCAATCTAGCCGTATATGCGCGTACTCGGATAAGCGGGTCGCGCTAGAGTACACGAGCGGACACCGCCGGACTATGACCGGGATCATGTCAGGGCCGGGGCACGGTATACCATCCCGAGCACCGTAGGTCAACGCTTCCGGCTGGTCGTCGCGGCACGGCCCGTTGGCCCTCACTGCGCGAAGGGCTGGTCATTGCCGGGCCGTGAGAGGAAGCCCCCGGCGCCTTCGTGTGGGAGATCGGCGCCATCGAAGCGCGCGAGCGCCCTGCCCGATGGGCTATCATTAGTCGCCCCGAGCACCGTGGAGATACACACATGCGCCACCGCCACCTTGCCGTACTGACCGCAGCGTTCGCCATTGCCGCAGTGGCCTTCGTGACCGTCACGCTCCTGTCCGGCACCGCCCCGGCCCGGGCCCAGGCGCTCGAGGCGTACACGCTGCGCGAGAGGTGGTCCGGCGGCAGCGGTGCGCCTACAGGGCACATTCGGCAGCCGGCGGGGCTGGTGGTCGACGACGCGGGCATGGTGCACGTCGTGGACACCGCGCGCGCTCTGGTGCATGTGTTCGACGGCGACTCCTACGTCCGCACGTGGGGCTCGCCGGGCACCGGAACCGGACAGCTCGCCGCGCCGCAGGGCATCGCGCGACTGCCCGACGGGCGCTTCGCGATCGCCGACAGCGGCAACCGGCGCATCCAGCTGTTCGCTGCCGACGGAACGCCGCAAGAGGCTTGGGGTGCCGTCGGCACGCCGTGGGACCTCGCGGTCACTCCGGACGGGCTCGTGCTCGTGACCGACCGGGACGGCGACCGCGTGCTGGTCCTGGACGACCAGGGCTCCCGCGTGGGCTCGCTCGGCTCGCCCGGCGCGGACTGGGGCCAGATCGACCAGCCGACCGGCATCGACGTGTTCGCAGATGGTCGGATCGCCCTGGTCGACGGCGGCAACCAGCGGATCCAGGTGTGGGACCCGACCGGCGCTCCGCTGGAGGTGCTGACCAACACCTCGAGCCTACCGTACCTCGACGTGGCCGTTCTCGACGACGACACGGTGGTGGTCGCTGCCCTGCGGCAGCTGTTCACATACGAGCTGTCGACTCGGCGGACGCGGGGGGCTTCGCGAGCCCCCGTGCCCGGCGGCTTCGCGTCGGTCACGGTGGCACCGCAGGCCGGGGTCATCACCCCGACGTTGTGGTCGACCCTGACCTACGACGACCTGACCGGCTTGCGGAGGCTGCACTCGGCCGGTTTGACGCACGACCCGAGCGTCGACGAGTGGCTGGGCCTTCCCAGCCCGGCCGGTGAGATGGTGAGCCCTCGGCAGATCGCGACCCGCGACGATACCGTGTTGATCCTCGACGCTTGGCCGAGGATCCAGCGCCTCCGCGCCGACGGGCGGCCAGTCGACCAGACGGAGGCGATGCTCGTCACCGACCTCGAGCCGCGGGACGGCGGCGCGTTCGTCTCGGGGGGTGGCGCGGTGCGGAGCCTCAATCTCCCCGCCGGCGACGAGCCGTGGTCCTGGCGGCAGGTCTCACCGACCGTCTGGATCGCCGGCCTGGCCTACGACGACGCGTCGGACCACTTGTTCGCCCTCGACGTGCGCGAGCAAGGCCTGCACGTCCTCGACGGGGCCGGGGCCCCCGTCCGCACCACTCCCTTAACCGGCGGCTCTGGACCCGGCTACCGCTCTTACACCGACATCGCCATGCGCGGCGACGGCCTGCTCACGCTGGTGAACCGGACTACGAAGCGCGTGGAGGTGAGGGACCAGAACGGGGCGCTCATCGACGAGTGGCCCGTGCACGGCGTGCCGCTGCGCGCCGCGACCGACGGCTCAGGGCGAACCTTCGTGCTCACTCGCGAAGGCTGGGTGTGGAAGCTCGGCGTCGACGGGACCGTCGAGAGCTGGTGGGATGCCACGCTCCTGCCGGGCGGCTCGGCGGCGCCCACCGACCTGGCGGTCGGTCCCGCTGGCCAGGTGCTCGTGCTCGACGGCGCCGGGAACCAGGTGCTCGTCTACGACCTGGACCCGACGGAGCCGGTCCCCACGCCGCCGGCGGCCGAGGGCTGCACGTTCGCTCGCGACAAGTGGGCCGCGCCACCGCGGATCACGCTTGGTGAGACCGTCGGCGTCACGCTGACGGTTGCCGGCGAGTGCCTCGACGAGGGCGGCGGCGCCGACGTGATGCTGGTCCTCGACCGCTCTGGCTCGATGGCCGGGCGCAAGATGGAGGCGGCGCGCGCCGCGGCGGTCACGTTCGTGGGCGAGATGGACTTCGGCGTCTCGCGCGTCGGGCTCGTCGTCTTCAACCTCCAGGCCACGATGCCGATGAGCCTGACGACTGACGCCGCGTCGGTCGTCGACGCGATCGTCGGCTTCGGGGACGCGACCAGCGGCACCGACATCGGCGAGGGGATTCAGCTGGCGCACCAGGAGCTGGCCGCGAACGGCCGGCCGGGCGTCGAGCGGATAATGGTGGTGATGACCGACGGCCGCCCCGAGTCGGCCGACGTCGACGCCGAGGAAGCGGCGACCGCCGCCAAGGCCGACGGCGTGCGCGTGTTCAGCATAGGCTTCGGCACCGATGCCGATCCGGACCTCATGGCCCGCGTCGCCAGCGCTCCCGGCGATTATTACTTCGCGCCCAGCGCAGCTGAGCTGGCCGGCATATACACCGAGATCGCACGGCGGATTCACGGCGGGGTCATCACGAGGACCGCCGTGATCACAGACGTGGTGCCGAGCAACATGACGTACGTGCCGGGCTCCGCCGTGCCGCCAGTAGTCTCCTACGTGGATCGGGTGCTCCGCTGGGAGTTCAGCGATGTGCGCGGCGACCTCCTGATGCAGTACCGCCTGCGCCCCCAACAGCTCGGAACATGGCCGACCAACGTCGACGCGCGAATGCGTTATCGCGACGGGCTCGACGTCGAGGGCGAGCTCGTCTTCCCCGTGCCCTACGTCGAGGTCGTGGCGCGGCCTCTGCCGATCTACCTGCCGATGACCGCCAAGGCCTACTGCCGACCGACTGAGCTCCACGCCGACGTGGCGCTGATAATCGACTCATCGAGCAGCATGACCGGTGACAAGTTCACCGAGGCCCAGGCCGCCGCGACGTCGTTCGTCGAGCGGTTGGATCTGCCTCGCGACCAGGCCGCGGTCGTCGGCTTCAATCGGACGCCTACGCTGGCCTCCGGACTCACCGGCGACCTGGCGTCGCTCCGCGCGGCGATCAACGGCCTGGAGATCGTGCCGGGCACCGTCATCGACAGCGGGCTGCGAACGGCTACCGCCGAGCTCGTCGGGCCGCGCGCCGAGACGGCGAACAGCAGCGTGATCGTTCTACTCACCGACGGCCAGAACAAC
>JBJYWW010000099.1:3282-15495 GCA_046259645.1 Anaerolineae bacterium | reverse complement strand
TCGGCGCCGGCAGCGCGGCCGACAGCGCCAGCAGCAGGGCCGCCAGGGCCAGCAGGGCCACAGGCAGCGCCGGCACAGCGGCAGGCACCGCCGGTAGCGCCACGGGCCGCGCCAGCCGTGCCCGCGGCCGCAGCGTGCTCGCCGCGGGAAGCGCCAGCATCGAAGCGTCGGTCTCCCGTGCGGCCCCGATGGGCGCGCCCGCCGATGCATGAGCGCCGACGCCGCCTGCTGACAGGCGGCGGAGCGAGACGTGGGTGGGCCGGAAGTTCATGTGGGTCTCCAGGGGCAACAGCGAGCGGGAACCCGCCGCCGCGCGATCCTATCACTGCGGTCAGAGCCAAGCAAGGGGCCAGCTTCGGTGGCCCCGATCCTCACCTGGGACCTTGCCGGCGACGTCAGCCGTAGCTGTTGACCGGCGATCGGGACCGAACCGTATAATAGGCTTGCGAGCTTACCACCGCCCATCATCCGCGCCTGAGCTCTGGTACATGCGCTGGTGACGGGGCGCACGCTAGGCCGTTAGGAGAGCGCGAGCACCGATGCCGGCAAACGTTGGACCGGAGTACAAGGCCGCGGAAGCGAAGCTGCGAGAGGCGACGACGCCAGGGGAGCAGCTGGCGGCACTGCAGGAGATGCTCCGCACCATCCCCAAGCACAAGGGCACCGACAAGATGCAGGCCGACATCAAGCGCCGCATTGCCCGGATTCGGAAGGAGGTGGCGCGCGCCGGCAAGTCGGGCGGCAGCAAGCCGTTCTACCACGTCGATCGGGCCGACGGCGGGCAGACCGTGCTCGTCGGACCGCCCAACTCGGGGAAGTCGAGCCTGCTGGCCGCGCTCTCGAACGCTGCTCCCGAGGTGGCCGAGTACCCGTACACTACGCGCCTGCCCATGCCGGGCATGATGCAGTTCGAGAACACCCAGGTGCAGCTGGTCGACCTGCCCCCGGTGGCAGCCGAGGGCTGTGAGCCCTGGCTGTTCGAGATCGTCAAGCACGCGAGCCTGGCACTGCTGGTGGTCGACGCCAACAGCGACGACGTGCTCAGTGAGATCGACGAGACGGTGGCGGCGCTGCGCGAGCGGCACGTGGAGCTGGTCTCGGTCGACGCGGCCGACCAGGGCGAGGCCGTGCGGGCGATTCTCGTGGCGACGAAGGTCGACACGGACCACGCCGAGGACGACTACCAGATCCTGAGCGAGCTGGCGGGTGACTGGCTGCCGATGATCTCCGTGTCGGCGGTGACCGGTCGCAACCTGGAGCGCCTGCGCGGGATGGTGTTCGACGGACTGCGCCTGATCCGGATCTACACCAAGGCCCCGGGCCGCGACGCGGACTTGACGGCCCCCTTCCTGCTGCCTCGCGGTGCCACGGTCGTTGACGCTGCGCGCGCCGTGCACGGGGACTTCGTCGACGATCTCAAGTACGCCAGGATCTGGGGCAAGGGGCACTTCGACGGCCAGATGGTGGGGCGCGACGACGTGCTGCGCGACGAGGACCTGATCGAGTTCCACGCCTGAGGACATGCCTGGCCCGGACGGCGCGTCGAGGCTATCGTAGGCGCGCGATTGCAGCCGTGCCTCGCACAAGGAAGTGCGCCCATGACCTCTCACCCCGTGCCGCTGGACCGCGAAGTGGTTGGGCGGATCCTCGACGGCCAGAAATTCGACGTCCGGACGGCGTCCATTCGCGAGATGAACGCGGTCGTGAACGCGATCGAGGTCGAGCTCGGCGTCAAGTTCATCCGCATGGAGTTCGGCGTCCCTGGGCTGCCTGTCAGCGAGATCGCGATCGACGCCGAGGTCGAGGCGTTGCGCGAGCGGCAGGTGGGCCACATCTACGCGCCGTTCGTCGGCGTCCCGGAGCTCAAGGCCGAGGGGGCGCGGTTCCTCAAGCTGTACACCGACATCGAGGTCCCGCCCGAGTGCTGCGTGCCGACCGTCGGTGCGATGCAGGGGTGCTTCGCCAGCATCGCGGTCGCCAGCCGGCTTCGGGGCGAGGACGGCGTCGTGCTGTGCCTCGACCCGGGCTTCCCCGTGAACAAGCTGCAGCTGCGGTTCCTGGGGGTCAAGGGCGAGAGCATCGACCTCTACCATCATCGCGGCGACGCTCTCGTCGACGCCATCGAGGAGCGCGCGCGACGAGGTGACGTCGCGGCCGTCCTGTGGTCGAGCCCGAACAACCCCACGTGGGTGATCCTCAAGGAGTCGGAGCTGTCCGGCATCGGGCGGCTCTGCGATGAGTACGGGATGATCGCCATCGAGGACCTGGCCTACTTCGGGATGGACACCCGTCACGACTACTACACGCCTGGCGAGGCGCCGTACCAGCCGACCGTGATGCGCTACACCGATCGGGCGTTCGCGATCGTGAGCAGCTCCAAGATGTTCAGCTATGCGGGGCAGCGCATCGCGCTGACGTTCGTGTCGCCCCCGCTCATGGAGGCCGAGGAGCCGGCGCTCGAGGAGTCGCTGGGCACGGCGAACGTCGGCCACGCGCTGGTGCACGGGACGCTCTACCCCAACACGGCCTGCGTGGCCGAGAGCCCGCAGTATGGCCTGCTGGCCCTGCTTCGGGCGGCCAACGCCGGCGACAGGACGCTCTTCCAGCCGGCCCGCGTGTACTCGGACCGGGCCAAGGTCATGAAGCGGCTTTTCCTCGACAGCGGCTTCCACCTGGTGTACGACAACGACCTCGGCGAGCCGCTGGCCGATGGCTTCTATTTCACGATCGCCTTCCCGGGCTTCGACCACGGCGCCGACCTGCTGTACGAGCTGCTGCACTACGGCATCAGCGCGATCACGCTGGAGACGACCGGTAGCTGTCGCGTCGAAGGTCTGCGGGCCTGCGTGTCGATGACCAGCGAGGACCAGTTCGAGATGCTCGGTGAGCGGCTGCGGCGATTCCAGGACGATCATCCGACATAGGCCGTCGGCGCCGAGCGCACGACGAGCCTCCGACCATAGCAAGGAGTCCGCCATGCGACGCCCCGTCTTCCTGGCGCTGCTGACCTCGATCGCCCTGCCGCTGGCGGCAGGCGGCTGCATCAAGTTCGAGGATCCGCCTCGCGACCGCCCAGTGGCGACGACCGTAGCCGAGGCGCCGGCGGATGCCACTGCCGGGGCGCGAGGCACGGCAGAGGCGACCACCGCGGCCGGCGAGACGGCCACGGCGGACGCCGAACGAGCTGCAGGTGAAGCGACGGCGGCGGCGGCGACGGACGCGGCCGCGACCGACGCGGCGGCGACAGCTGAGGCGGCGACGGCTGAGGCCGAGGGCACGAGCGCGACCCCCGGTGGGGCAGCTGTCACGTCAGTGCCGGGCAACTCAGCGCCGTCGCCAACCCACGACGAGCGCACAGGCGTCGCGCCCAGCACATCGATGCCGCCGGCGGCGACGGTTCCTCCACTGGTGTTCCCCACCCGCATCAGCTTCGCGCCCGGAGCGGAGTCGGCGTCGGTGAGCGGCGTGCTCGCGGCCGGCGGCGACCGCGTCGGCTACGTGCTGCGAGCGCTGGCGGGGCAGACGATGGTGATCCTGCTCGACGACACGCCGCCGGGTCAGGTTGTCGTCGACGTGCGTGGCGCGGACGGCGTGGCCGTCGGCGCCGACGCGACGAGCGCGGGGCTGACGTACTCCTTGGAGAAGACGCAGGACTACATGATCTTGCTGGCCACGATCGGCGGCGCACCGGCCACCAGCTATGCCATGACGGTGTACATCGGTGCCATCGACGCCGCGGGCGAGCCGGAGCGCATCGAGTTCGCACCGGGGACCGATTCGGCCACGGTGCACGGCGGCCTCGCTGCCGGCGGCGACAGCCACGGCTGGGTGTTGCGCGCGCTGGCGGGGCAGACGTTGCGGCTGTTCGCCACTCGCGTGCCGGCCTCACCCATGCGGATCGAGGTGCGCGACGCGGCCGGGGGCCTGTTGCCGGGCTCCGTTGAGGGCGCCGGCTGGTCGCACGACTTGCCGAGGACGGGCGACTATGTGATCACGGTCGGCACACCGCCCGGCGCCCCGCAAGTGCTGTACAGCCTCACGACTTACGTTGCCGCCCTGGAGCCGGAGCCCATCAGGATCGAGTTCGCGCCCGACGCCGAGTCGGCGACTGTCTCCGGCGGGCTGCCGGAGGGTGGCGGTCGACAGGACTACGTGCTCCGGGTGATGGCGGGTCAGACCATGCACGTGCTCCTCGGCTCGATGCCGTACGGCGCGGCGGAGCTCGAGGTGCGCGGGCCGTCCGCCCAGTTCGTCGGCGTTGTCCCGGACGGCCCGGCGCGCCAGTTCGAGCTGCCCGAGACGGGCGACTACACGCTGTCTGTGGCGACCGCGCACGGCGCAGAGGCGACCAGCTACTCCCTGACCGTGTTCATCCCGGGACCGATCGCTCCGGCCGAGCCGGAGCGCATCGAGTTCGCGCCGGGCGCGTACTCAGCGACAGTCGCTGGCGCGCTGCCCGAGGGCGGCGGTGAGGGTGCCTACGTCCTGGAGGCAATGGTCGGGCAGGACATGTACGTGAACGTGAGCATCTCGCCCGCCGGCCCGGTCGCCATCACCGCCAATGATCCATCCGGAGTAGCGCTGCCGGGCGCCGCCGCCTGGGCGGGCACGGCCTTCTCGCTCCCGGCCACGGGTGACTATACGATTCGCATCATGGTGCCGCCCGGCGCACCCGAGACGTCGTATACGATGACGGTCTCGGTGCGCTAGCGCGGGGGTGCAGCCGCTCCGGATCGCCCTGCTGCAGATGGCCGGCTGCGGACCCGACGCGGAGGCCGCGGCCACCAAGGGCGCGCGCTTCTGTCGCCTGGCACGGGAGTCGGGCGCCGACATCGCGCTGTTCCCGGAGATGTGGAGCAACGGGTACACTGCGACGGACCCGCGCGTCTGGGCGCCCACCTACGATCCGCTGGACCTGGACGCCGAGGGGCGGCGTCTCCGCGCGGAGTGGCAGGCGCAGGCGCTGCCGCTAGACGGCTGGTTCGTCGCTGGATTCAGCGAGCTGGCCCGCGAGCTGGAGATGGCGATCGCGGTGACGCTGCTCGAGCGGCACCCAGGCGCACCGCGCAACACGATGGTGCTGCTGGACCGGCGCGGGACGGTCGCCCTCACGTACGCCAAGGTCCACACCTGTGACTTCTCGCTCGAGGCGGCGTGCGCGCCGGGCGAGCGGTTCGAGGTCTGCCTCCTGGACACGGCAGCCGGCCCGGTTCGGGTCGGTGCGATGATCTGCTACGACCGGGAGTTCCCGGAGAGCGCTCGGGTCCTGATGCTCGAGGGGGCCGAGCTCGTGCTGGTGCCGAACGCCTGCGAGATCGAGCGGCACCGCCGCGGCCAGCTCCGGGCGCGGGCGTTCGAGAACATGGTGGCGCTGGCGATGACGAACTACGCCATGCCTGACGCCAACGGGCGGTCGACGGTCGTGTCGCCTCAGTGCTTCGACCACGACGCCAAGTCGCTTGACAACGTGCTGGTCGAGGCCGGGAACGACGAGGGAGTGGTGATCGCCGATCTCGACCTGGCCGCGCTGCGCGACTACCGTCGCCGTGAGGCCTGGGGCAACGCCTATCGCAAGCCGCGCGCGTACGGCACCCTCACGTCCGAGGAAGTGCGGCCGCCGTTCGTGCGTCCTGACTCGCGGCGCTGAGCCGACCGCACAGCCGACCGCCAAGCCGAACCGGTGGGGCTACTCCAGCTTGTCGGACGAAGGACCGGTGTTGCTGCTAGCCGGTTCGAACAGGTAGAACGCGGCGCCCTGCGGGTCCTGTGCGACGACGAACTTGCCCGGACCGATCTCCATGACGTCCGTCACCGTCGAGCCGCCAAGCGCCAGCAGCTTGTCGCGCGCCGCCTCGAGGCCGTCGACCCAGAAGTACGGGATCCAGTGTGAGGGCACGCCGGCGGGCACGTCGTCAGGCATCGGGAAGATGCCGGCCGCGTACACGCTCTCGCCGCCAACCTCGTTGAGGTACGCCACGTAGCCTTGCTCGTCGGCCGAGCCCTGCCACCCGAACAGCGCTTCGTAGAACGAGCAGGCACCCGCGACGTCGCGCGTGACGAGCTCGTTCCACGTCAGCGCGCCGTGCTCGTTGACCACCTCGCAGCCGATGTGCCGCAGCGGCTGCCAGAGGGAGAAGGCAGCGCCCGTTGGGTCCTGGAGCGTGGACATGCGACCGACGTCCATGACGTCGTACGGCCCCCCGAGGACAGTCGCCCCGAGATCCGCGGCGCGCGCTGTCGCCGCGTCCGCGTCGGCCACCGTGATGTAGGTCTGCCAGAAAGGTGGGGCGCCGCCCTCCCGCATCTCGGCGGGCATCTCGAACAGCGCCGCTGCTGCCGAGTCGCCCTTGTTCAGCATCGTGTAAACCATGTCGGGGCCTGCCGGCTGGTCGACGGCCTCCCAGCCGAACAGCGCTGTATAGAACGCCTTGGCGCCGTCCGGATCCGTGGTGGCGAGATCGATCCACGACGGCGTTCCCGGCAGGTACCTCTTGACGTGTCCTATGCTGTCCTCCAGGTTCTGGGCTGCGTCACCAGGCCAGATCATTTGTTCGACGGCGTCAAGTCATGCCAGCGCGCGCTCCAGCTCGGCGAGGCTGGCGATCGTGAGGTCCGGCTCGGCGTCGCCTGGTTCGGGACCGAAGTTCTCCGCCGGCGCGTACTCCGTCGTCAGCGCCGCCCGCATGCCGTAGCGCTTCGCGCCCTGGATGTCGGCCAGCCAGTTGTCGCCTACGAACAGGATGCGATCGGGGGCGACCCCTAGCTCCTCGGTGACAGCGGCGAAGGGTCGCGGGTCGGGCTTGCACACGCCGAGGTCGCCAGACACGACCACCGTGTCGAACAGCTCGATAATTCCCAGGGCGGCCATGCTGTCGCGCACCGCGTTCCCGTCCGGGTAGTTGGAGAGCACCCCTAGGCGACGCCGGGCAGCCAATCGCTCGAGCACCGGCTTGACGCCGGGCGGCAACCACGCCGTCCGCACGAACGACTCGTGGCGCGCCGCGAGCAGGTCGGCGAGCACCTCCGGCGCCGCCTCGACGCCGTGCAGCTCGCGCACCAGATCGCGGCACATCGCAACCATGTCGTTCTCGACGTAGTCGTTGTGGTAGGGCCGCATGCGGTCGGCCGCCCGGACGCGGTCGAGCGCAGCGCGGTCGGTGTGGCCGAAATGACGGACCAGAGCTTCCTCGAGAGCCGTGTTCATCCTGTCGACGGCCTCGCGCCCGTACGGGATGATCGTGTTGCCGTAGTCGAACACGACGGCGGTGATGCCGCGTGACTCGAGAGCAGCCGCCCGCGGTGCGGCGGCGCGTCCCGTCGCAGCGCTACGTCCCGTCGCAGCGCCGTCGGTCATAGAGCGGTCCGACTCGCACGCCGTCAAGCGTCGGCCCCGGCGCTCGGCTCCAAGTGCATGCGAGCGTCCAGCGCGACGCAGCCATTGCCCGCGTCGAGCGCCAGCAGCGGGTTGAGGTCCATCTCGACGATCTCGGGGAAGTCGGTCACCAGCCGCGCGACTGAGGTGACGGCCTCGACCAGGGCGTCGACGTCGGCCGGCGACTGTCCTCGAACGCCGTGCAGGATCGGGTAGATCTGGAGCTGCTCCAACATCTGCAGGGCGGTGTCGCCCTCGAACGGCGCGACGCGGATCGCCGTGTCGTTGAAGACCTCGACGAACACGCCGCCCATGCCGACCAGGACCACGTGACCGAAGTTCGCGTCACGCCGCGCACCGAGGATGAGCTCGCGGCCGCCGACGACCATCGGCTGCACAATCACGGCGTCGATGCGGGCGTTGGGCGCCTTGTTGCGCAGCCGCCGCATCATGTCCTCGTACGCCAGCCTCACTCCTTGGTCGCTGCGCAGGTTGAGCTGCACGCCGCCCATGTCGGACTTGTGCGAGATGTCGCTGGACACGACCTTGATGGCCACCGGGTACCCCAGCGCGTTCGCGGCCTTGACCGCGCCCTCGACGTCGTCGACTAGGTGCCCGTCGACGACCGGCACGCCATAGGCCCGGGCCACGGCCATGACCTCTTGGATCAGCGGATCCCGGGACTCGCTGCGGCAGGTGTCGAAGATCGCGCGCACCGTCTCGGCGTCGGCGGGACCGTCGGGGCGCTCGTTCGACAGCACTTCGAACTGCCCGTAGTCGCGCAGGTGCGCCAGCGAGCGCACGGCGTCGGACGGCTCGCTGAAGATCGGCCCTTCGAGAGTTCGCTTCAGGCGACTCAGCTCGGTGGCCACTGTCGCGGCGTGGATGGCTATCGGCTTGCCCTGGTCCTGCGACAGCTGGTACAGGTTGCGGAACAGCTCCTCGGACTGCTCGGCCTCCGTCCCGGCCATGTACGTGTGCAGGAACACCATGCCGTCCACGTTGTCCATCGCCAGAGTTCGCTCGGCCAGGGCGCCGTACAGCTCGAGCTCGAACAGGTCGCCGAGGTCCATCGGGTTGGTCAGCCGGATGACGTTCGCCCGCAGGTGCGATTGCACCTCGTTGAGGAAGCGCTGCGGCAGGACGGCCAGCTCGAAGCCCGCCGCCTCGCACTCGTCGGCGGCTATGACGGCGTGCCCGCCGGAGCGCGACAGCACGACCAGCCGGTTCCCCTCCAGCGGCGGGAGCGCCAGGGCCTTCAGGTAGTGCACCAGCGTCTCGGCATCGCGGAACCGGGCCATGCCCGACTGCCGCAGCGCCGCGTCGACCACATCGTCGTCGGCGGACAGGGCCGCCGTGTGCGACGACGCGATCCCCCGCGCGGCCGAGCCCGTGTTGGACTTCTGCACGAGGATCGGCTTCGGCGATCGCCGCGCCAGCTCGATCATCCGCTCGCCGTCGTTGATGCCCTCGAGGTACATGCAGATGATGTCAGTGTCAGGGTCCTCGATGAAGTACTCGAGCAGCTCGTTCTCGGCGATGTCGATCTTGTTGCCGACCGACGCCATCTTGGCGAGGCCGAGACCTTCACTGGCCAGCACGTTGAGGACGCTGATTCCCACACCGCCGCTCTGAGTGATCACCGATATGCCGCCGCGACGGACGCTCGGGTCCAAGCTGACGAACGGCGTGGCCAGTCCGTTGAGCTTGTTCACGACCCCGATGCAGTTAGGGCCGATGAAGCGGACGCCGTGCTCGACCGCGATCTCCGCAGTGCGCTCCTGCAGCGCGCGGCCCTCCTCGCCGTACTCGCCGAAGCCCGCCGTCTCGATGATCACTCGGCGGACGCCCTTCCGCCCGCACTCCCTCATGATCTCGGGCACCGTCTGCGCCGGCGTTAATATCACCGCCAGGTCGATGTGGTCGGGGATGTCCGACACCGAGCGGTAGATCCGGCGGCCGAACAGGCTGCCCCCCTTCAACCCCACCTCGTAGACGATGCCGTTGAACTCGAAGCGGCTCATGTTTGCCGAGATCTGCCGCCCGAGGTTCGACTCCGACGTGGAAACGCCGATGACCGCAACGGTGTCTGGCTCGAAGAAGCCTCGCATGCTCACGCTCCATAGGCTGTGTCTGGCGGTGACTCGCTCGTCCAGTGGTGGCTCGCTGGGCGCGCCGCGCACGGCCGGCCGTTGGCCCCAGGCGCCCCTTGTCCGCGGGTGGCGCGAAACTCGGTGGCGACCCGGCCCCACGGCCTGGCCCGCGCTACTCCGGCGGTCCGTCCTGCAGCACGATGCGCCGAATCTTGTCCAAGGTCTGCAGAGCGGACAGGTTGCGCTGGTTGTAGCCGTGCTGCAGCCCGCGCTCCGTGAAGGTCGTGCCGTTGCCGTAGACGTTCGGATGAATGCCGTCGGGGGACATCCCTCCGCTCACCATCTCCGGCCCCTGGAGAGCACGCCAGTAGTTGATGAGCGGCACCTGGTGCCGCGCGGCCACCTCGCGCACGACGGCGTTGTAGTCGCCGACGCGCGAGGCCGCCCACTCGCGATCCCGGCGGTGCGGGATGTTGCTGAGGACCGGGACGACCCCGGCCTCGAGCAGCTCCCGGACCGTGCCGTCCAGGGCGGCTTCGTACCACTTCAGGTCGACGAGGTTGTGTAGGTCGTTGGTGCCCAGCATCACGATCGCGGTGCCCGGCTTGATCAGGCTGATCTCGCAGCGCAGCGGCGTGTTGTTGGGCGGTAGGCAGTCGAGCTTGGGGCTGCGCGCCTCAGTGAGGACGGCGGACGCGACCCATCCGCGCCCGGCGCTGCGGCTGGCGCGTGTGAACGAGTTGCCGGCGTCGCAGCGCGCAACGCTGCCGGTGGTGGGCAGCTCGGCGGCGCCAAAGAACGCGACGGTGCCGGCCAGGTCGACGTATGGCCCGAGGTCGTAGGACCCGCAGCCGAACCCGGTCAGGAAGTAGCCCGAGACCGTGATGCTGTCGCCGACCTTCATGAAGACGTCGGGCCGCATGCCGCGCTCGAGGCCCAGCTGGTGCACGGCGCGGAGCCGGTCCTTCATGGCCGCGTCGATCACGGGCACGACAGGCAGGCCAAGCTCGACGGCAGGAGTCGGCGTCAACGTGGGCTCCGGGGTGTTGGTGATCGTCGGCGTGTCCGAGGGCGTGGGAGGGTCGCCTTCGGTCGGCGTGTGCGTCGGAGTCTGAGCCTCGGCTACGGCGCCCGCCGTGTCCGGCGGTCCCCCGACCTGGCGCGCCGACGGGTCGTTGCCCGATGCCGCCCGCGAGTCTTGATCCGTCCGTGGGCTCTCGCCGGGCGACAGCGACGAGCCTTGCTCGGCGGGCTCGGACTCAGCCGCGACGCCCCACGGCGCCGGAGTGCCGACCAGTTGGTCGCCGCCCTGCGCGCCGTCGCCTCGGTGCGTGGAGGGCTGGGCACCGTCGGCCCCGGCGCCCGAAATGGCGGCGGCGAAGGGGTCTGACTGATCGACCCGATGAGCCGTGACGCGCGACTCCCGTGAGCCCGACCCGATCGACGCGGCTCGCGCATCGTCGGAGCCGCCGGCGAGCGAGACCAGCGCCAGCCCCAGCGTCAGCGCGAGCGCGGTCGCCGCGGTGCCGACGACCAGCCAAGGTGGCGGCGGTCCGCCACGCCGCGCGGCCGCTCCCACCGGTCGAGGCGGAGGCACGGCCGGTCGATGCCGCACATACGGCGGGACGGCCGCGGGCACGCGCATCGGCACCCGCCGATCACGGCCCGGTTCGGCCGTTGTTGGCTGCTCTGGATCGCCCCGCGTCGCCATCCGGGAAATGTTGCCGGACGCCCGCGGACTCGGCAAGAACGCGCAACCAAGCTCGGTCGCAGACTGCCCTAGTCGCCAGCCGGTTGCTCTTCACACACGTCGTCGACGCCGAACACGAGCAGCCGGTCGGCCTCCTCGTCGACCACGTACGCGCGGGACGCGCCGTCGAATGCCACGCCCTCGGCGGAGCGGACCGGCAGCACCCACGACTCGAGCGGCAGACCGCCGGCAGATAACCGGTTCAGGGTCGCCCCCTCCTGGCTCACCGCGAGGAGGCCGCCGCCGCAGAAGGGCGCGAGGCCCGAGACGTCGGGCAGGCCGACGAGCGGTGTGCGGTGCGCGATCGAGCCCGATGTCGTGTCGACCTCGTAAAGCAGCGCCGGGCCGTCCTCCTTCGCCGCGCGGAGTGCAGTGCCGCTCGAGCCGTGCCCGACGGCGAGGGCCAGTCCCTCGAGGCCGTCGTCGCCGTCGATGGCGTCGGGAATCGTCACGCGCCCGGTCACCACGCCGTCGTCGGCCCTGGCCGTCACGATCTGGCCGGAAGGCTCGAGAGCCAGGTGGAGCAACTCACCGTTGGCTGCCAAGCCCTCGATGCTCTCCTCCTCGTCGGGCGGCAACGGGATGTGCGTGACCCGCACGATTCGACCGTCAGCGGTCAGGACGTGCACGTCCGATGACCCGTCTCCGACGGCGAACAGGCGCCCCGCCGCGAAGGCGAGTCCCGACGGGCGACGGGGGCCGTCGAGCTCATACGACGCCAAGAGCACGATGCGGTCGCCGCTCGATCCCATTATCCCGCCGCCGGCCTCGGCGCCGCCGCCCGACTCGGTGCTCCCGCCGCCGCAAGCAGCGCCGTTCGCGGCGTCAGGGGACGGCTGGGCGCAGAGGACGAACGCGCCGCGTCCGTCCGGGAATCGGGCGAACGAGACGTCGGGCGGGATGCCGATCAGCCCATAGAAGTGGACGAAGGCTCCCTCGCGCAGCCCGAAGCCGGCGACCGACGCGGGCAGGGTGGCGACGATGAGGATGATCGGCAC
>JBJYWW010000099.1:0-3272 GCA_046259645.1 Anaerolineae bacterium | reverse complement strand
GCGAACTCGAGGCTGTCGACGAGCACGAGGTCCGGCGACGACAAGTAGACGGCCTCGCCCGCGGCGTTGAGCTTGAAGCCAAGGTGCGTTGGGCCCTGCTCCGGTTGCCCATCGGCCCAGAGCATCGCGAAACCACCAGCGGGGATCGTGAAGCCCGGCGGCAGCACGGCGCGCGCAAGGTCGAGCCGGTTGTCGCTTACGAGATAGCCGCTGAGGTCGACCGCGTCCGCGCCGGCGTTGTGGAGCTCGATCCAGTCGTCGAACTCGCCCGCCTCGTCGTAGCCAACGGAGGCGTTCGCCGCCAGCACCTCGTTGATGCGCACGTCGGCTACGCGGTCGGACGCCCCGGGAGGGAGGGCCTGGCTGCAGGCGCCGAGCCACGACGCGGCGAGCGCAATGGCCGCCGCGGCCGCCGCGGCGTGAAGCGCCCGGCGCCGGCTGAGAACGGCGCCGTGAGCCCGCGGACGCGCACCGGACGCGCGCGGCACCCGCCCCCTCGTCACGGCCGGGGCGCCAGGCGGCTGATCGCCAATGCCGGACGCACAGTATTTGGTCGTCACGGCCAGCGCGGCACGCAGGGGATCTGCTCGACGATCTGGTCGTAGATCGCCTCCAGGTCCGAGGTGTCCGGCGCGTGGAAGTACCAGTCGGGCTCTGAGGCGATCAGCCGCAGCAGCTCATGATCGACCTCGCTGCCCAGCCCGATCGTGAACACGAGCAGGTCGGCGTCGGCAGCCCTCTGCGCGGCGGCGAGAACGTCCTCTTCCGTGGTGCCCGTGGGCTCGCCGTCAGTCAGCAGGATCAGCACCGGGTTGTTGTCCGGGCGGTGGCCCTCACCGGTCAGCACCTGGCGCCCAGCGTCCAGCGCCAGGTCGATCCGCGTCCCTGTCGCCTGCGTGATCGAGTCGAGGGCGGCGGCCGTGTCGGCGCTCGTCGCCGACAGGGGCGCGAGCACCGTCGCCTCGTTGTTGAACTGCACCAGGGCTGACTGGTCGCGCCCGTCCACGAGCTGCTCGAGGAACGTCCGTGCCGCGTCCTTGGCCGCCTCGAGCTTGGATGGGCCGTTGGCCGACGTGGTATCGCTCATGCTGCCGGACGCGTCCAAGACGAGCGCCACGTCCGCGTTGCGGTCCTTCGGCGTGCAGCGGTCGCGCAGCAACAGCGGAAGGTACAGCGGCTTGGGCACCGCCGTCGGCCCCGGGGTGGGCGTCGGCTCCGGTGTGTGCGTCGCCGTCGGCGTGGGAGTGGCCGTCGGCGGCAGCTCGCCGTATACGCGCACCTTCGGCACCGGCAAGGTAACCGTATGCGGGTTGCCCCAGCCGTCGAGCACTGTGGCCACCGCTTCGACGTTCGTTGGCCACTCGCCCTCATCGAGTGGCTCCACCTCGAGCTGGAAGGCGTGCGTCGCATGAAGGGCCAGGTCCGAGAGCGTCCACGTCAGCGTGCGGGTCGCCGCGTCCCAAGCGGCGGGCGGGCTGGCGCTCCCGGTCACGAACCGCATGTTGGTCGGCAGCTTGTCGGTGAGCGTGCCGGAGGTGATGATGCTGTCGGGGCGCTGCCGCACCACCATCCGACGATGCGCCGGCTTGCCGGCGCCCATCGCCCGCGGATCCACCTCGATGTCGTCGAAGAGGTCGCCGCTCGCCACGGCCGCAGTGTCGTTGATGTTCATGATCAAGACGCCGTCGGCCTTCAGCGCCTCGGCGAAGGCAATCGACGCCTCGTCGGTCTCGTCGTCGCTGGCCTCCATCAGGATGATGACGCGCTGCCGCGAGGCGGACTCGGCGTCGAACAGGTCGGACGCCTCCTTGAGGCCGGCGTACGTGCGGCTCAGGTCGCCGCGGTCGGCGCGCGCGTCTCGCAAGCCGAGCATGATCTGGTAGCTGTCGTGAGACAGCGGCGCTTCGCGGTTCGAGTCGACGGCGTACGCGACGACGCCGAGCCTGTGACGGTCGAGGTCGGTGAGGGCTGCGATCTGCCGCGCGGATCGCAGTCGGTTGGCCAGCTCGCGGCCGGGATCGTCGGCTAGCGTGTGCCCCTTGGTGTTGACGGCGATCACGATGTCCGCCGGTTGCTCCACGAAGCCGCACGTGCCGAACAGCGCCAGGTAGAGCGTGGTGTTGTCGCCCAGGAGCAGGTCGCGCGGGTCGGCCCACTTGTCGCCCGCCACCGAGCACTTGTCGCCGATGAGCACGTCGTCCTCGGTGCCCTCCGGGGCGAAGACCGTCACCTGGTTGGCCAGCTCGTCCACCGCGTACACCCACCCGTAGGCGTCGACCGCGATGTCGACGAGCGACGTCGGCGGGACGCCCTCGTGCGGGCGCGCCACGAAGCGCGACAGCTCGGTGCCGTCGGCGCTCGTCCGCACCACGTGGCCGTATACCGTGAGGAAGTACATCTCGTCGTTGGGGCCGCCGGCGACTCGCCACGCGTCCTTCGGCGTGGGAACGTCCATCAGCTTGGTGCCGTCCGGCGCGAGCACCACGACCTTGTCGTTCAGCGTGTCGAGGACGTAGATCCGGCCCGTCGGACCGGCGTCGATGTCGGCGTAGATCACCTCGCGGTCGTCGCCCTCCAGCGGCACCATGGTCTTGAGGCCCCAGCCATTGAGGGGATAGATCAGCACTCGGTACTCGATGGCTTCGACGCCGCGCGACGACGGGGCCGTGTTGTACCGGGAGAGAACCACGAACTGGTTCAGGGTCGGCTCGTGCGCGACGGCGGCGAGGCCGTCGCGGGGCACGGTCATCTGGGGCACCACGCTGTCCCAGATCACCTTGATGTACGGGTTGATCTCGCACCGCCCAGCGACGCAGTAGCGCCGCACCTCGGTCTCGCCGTAGAAGACCTGCCACAACCAGCGGCGGCCCACGTACTGCTGGGCAACCCCCATCACGCGACCGTCGCGTCCCTCGCCCACGGTCAGCTCAGGGTCGATCTGCATGCGGTTGCGGCGGCTCGGGTAGGCCGCGACCGGCAGCTCGGCGATCAGCTGCCCGTCGTGACCCCGTTGCCGCAGCCCGTAGTCGTCGGTGAGCATCAGCGTGCCGTCCGGCGCGGTGCTGAGGCGCACGGGTGCCTGGATCGCGCCGTCCGCCGCCGCGGTTCGCCGGTCGAGCCAACGCCCTTGCCAGTAGCGGGTGACGACGTCGAAGCCCTCGTCCAGGAACTGCACCACGACCGGATAGGTCTCGTTCTCGGGGTCGGACGTGTCGCCGTCGTACACCGCCATCGCGTAGTAGAGGCCGGCGCGCGGGTTGGCCGACCAGAGC
>JBJYWW010000098.1:0-8237 GCA_046259645.1 Anaerolineae bacterium | reverse complement strand
AACGAGTCGGCTAGCACCTCTATCTCGCCGGTCGGCATGTCGGGATTGGCCTGCCCCTCGGGCCGCGCGCGCACTGTCCCCTCGATCGCCAGAACCCACTCGGAGCCGACGTCGCGCGCGGCGTCGAACACCTCCGGGCTGTGATCGCTGTCGCAGACCACCTGCGTCAAGCCATAGCGGTCCCTGACGTTCACGAAGACCAGCCCGCCATGGTCGCGGCGCCTGTTGACCCACCCGGTCAGCGTGACCTTGGCGCCGATGTCGCTCGCCCTGAGCTCACCACAGGTGTGCGTGCGCAGCATGTCCGCCTCCTACGGCCCGATCGAGCGGGCCTTGCCCTACTCGCGAGGAAGCTGCCGGTTGCAGCGGGCGGAAGTATCGCAGAACAAGCGCCTTGGCCCCAAACGCAAGCAGGGGCCCCAGCGGGACCCCTGCCAACCAGGCGCCAACTTGCTTGGCCCTACGGCCTCCCTCCGGTGGCGCCAGAGGTGTAGCAACTACGTTCCATGTGACACCACCTCCTTTAACAAATGATGGCGGATGAATCCGGATGAATTGGGCGCAGACAGATGTGCTACCGGAGTTGGTGTCACGTCACAGGGCAATTATTGCACGCCGGACAGCGCGCTGTCAAGGCCCTTGGGAGTGGTGCAGCGTGGCGGCGCCGCGATGCGCGGGACAGGCGTTCGCCCGGCTTTCGCGCACCGCGCTGCCGCACTATACTCATCGGCCGTGGGCCGTCTCGCCCAGCGCGCCCCGCTGGCTCGATCGGCGCCCGCACGGCGGCCGACAGGTTTCGGAGGAGATTCGCATGACCGTGACACGTACCCTTGTGGTGATGCTCCTGGTGATCACCGCTCTCGCCGGCGCCACGCTGGTCGCGGGCTGCTCCAGCCCGACCCAGTCGCCGGCCGATTCGACCGGCGACGTCGGGGTGCCAGGCGGGAGCCGGCCGTCCGGCGCCAACGAGTCCGACATCGGTCCCGTGGACGCCCCGCGTGAGGGCGGCTCCGGCTACCCGGCGCTGCGGACGGCGCCGCCACCCGTCGATGCGTACGCCGGACCGGACGACGCGGCAGCGGGCGAGGACGCCAGCGAGTCGGACGAGGCCGGCTCCAACGACGAGGGGACCAGTGCCGAGAACGGTGACGGCTCCGGAGCGGCACAGGGTGACGACGCCACGGGTTCCACGAACAGCGGCTCTGACGAGGGCAACGACGGCTAGCGCCGCACATCGTCGGTCGCTCGCCCGCGCGGGGGCTGGGTTCGCTCTAGCGGCGGCGCCCCTGCTTGGCGCCCGACGGCGCCGCCCCGGCCGCCCGGTCCTGCTTCCAGTGGCAGTGCTTGTACTTCTTGCCGCTGCCGCAATGACACGGGTCGTTGCGGCCTAGCTTCTCGCCGACGCGGACGGGCTCGGGGGCTGCGGCCGTGGCCTCGCGCGCCTGGTCGATGAGTCGCCCGCGCCCGGCCGTCGCCCGCTCCATGGGCCGCTGGCGTTGCGCTTCCACCGGCGCCGGCTCGGCGTGGTATATCGACCGGGCCATCTCCGAAGAGATGCTGTCCATCAGGCTCTGGAACATGGCGTAGCCCTCGCGCTTGAACGTCACGAGAGGGTCCTGCTGTCCGAACGCGCGCAGGCCGATGCCGGTTCGCAGCTCGTCGAGCGCCGTTAGGTGCCTTACCCACCACTGATCGATCACCCGCAGCAGCACGGCCCGCTCGATCTGGTGCATCAGCTCCGGGCCCAAGCGCTCCGTCTTCGCGTCGTACGCGGCCTCGGCCATCTCAAGGAGATGCTCGGTGATGTCGCTCGGGCGCCAGCCGCGCCATTCTTCCGGGTCGAAGTCCTCCGGCAGCGGCAAGATCATCCGCACGGAGGTCGCCAGCGCGGCGACGTCCCAATCGTCCCGGTCGGCGTGCGCCGTGTTGAGCTCGACGACGTGCTCCAGCTCCGCCTCGACCATGTCCCAGATGATCGGGCGCAGGTCCTCGCGCTGCAGCACCTCGGTGCGCTGGTCGTAGACCACCCGGCGCTGCTCGTTGATGACCTCGTCGTACTCGAGCAGGTGCTTGCGGATGTCGAAGTTGTGGCCCTCGACCTTCACCTGAGCGGACTCGATCTGCTTCGAGACCATCCCGCTCTCGATCTCCTGATCGTCCTCGACGCCTAGAGTGTCCATCAGGCTCTTGACGCGCTCGCCGCCGAACCTGATCATGAGATCGTCCTCGAGCGCGACGAAGAAGCGACTCTCGCCCGGGTCGCCCTGACGACCCGACCGGCCGCGGAGCTGGTTGTCGATGCGCCGCGCCTCGTGCCGCTCGGTGCCCAGCACGTATAGGCCACCGAGGGACAGCACCTGCTCCTTCTCCGCCTCGACGCGCGCCCAGGCATCGGCCAAGACGCGCGCCCAGCCGTCGGCATACTTCGCGGTGGGGTCGCCCCCCGACCGGCAGATCGACACGGCGTCGTCCCACTCGTGCGCGGGCAGCTCGGTGAGGTCGACGCCGCTCTTGCGCAGCTCCGCCCGCGCGATGCCCTCCGGATTGCCGCCGAGCATGATGTCGACGCCGCGGCCGGCCATGTTGGTGGCAATGGTGACCGCGCCGATGCGCCCGGCCTGGGCGATGATCTCGGCCTCGCGCTCGTGGTTCTTGGCGTTGAGGATCTCGTGCGGCACGCCCCGCCTGCGCAGCCGGCCCGAGAGCATCTCGCTCGTCTCGACCGCGACCGTGCCGACCAGCACCGGCTGGCCCGATTCGTTGAGGGCGGCGATCTGGTCCGCCACCGCCCGCCACTTGGCGGGCTTGGTCTTGTATACGTAGTCGCTGCTGTCCCGCCGCACCACCGGCCGGTGGGTGGGGATGGCGGTGACGTCGAGCTCGTAGATCTTGTGGAGCTCCTCGGCCTCGGTGAGCGCGGTGCCCGTCATGCCGGCCAGCTTGTCGTACATCCGGAAGTAGTTCTGGAAGGTGATCGTCGCGAGCGTCATCGACTCGCGCTGCACTCGCACTCCCTCCTTGGCCTCGATGGCCTGGTGCAAGCCCTCGGAGAAGCGGCGACCCGGCATCAACCGGCCGGTGAACTCGTCGACGATGATGACCTCGCCGTCCTTGACGATGTACTCCTTGTCGAGCTCGAACAGCACCTGCGCCTTCAGCGCATTCTCGAAGTAGGGCGTAAGCTCGTAGTGCTCCGGGCTGTAGAGGTTGTCGATGCCGAGCATCTGCTCGACCTTCTCGATGCCCTCGTCTGTCGGCGACACCACTCGCGCCTTCGCGTCGATCGTGTAGTCGGTCTCGACGTGCATGCGCCGCATCATCTGCGCGAACTTGCCGTACCAGTCGGTGGCCTCCTCGGCCGGTCCCGAGATGATCAGCGGCGTCCGCGCCTCGTCGATGAGGATGTTGTCGACCTCGTCGACGATCGCGTACTGCAGCGGGCGCTGCACGCGTTGGCCCAGGCTCCAGACCATGTTGTCGCGCAGGTAGTCGAAGCCGAACTCGTTGTTGGTGCCGTAGGTGATGTCGGCCGCGTAGACCTCACGCCGCTCGACGGGGCGCAGGTGCTGGTAGCGGTCGTCCTGGGCCTGGTAGCCCGGGTCGTAGAGGAACGACGCCATCTCCGGGTTGTTGCCGATGTTCTGGATGACGCCGGCCGACATGCCCAGAAATCGGTAGACGGGGCCCATCCACTGCAGGCCGTGCTTCGACAGGTAGTCGTTGGGCGTCACCAGATGTGCGCCCAGTCCCGGCAGGGCGTTGAGATACAGCGCCAGCGTGGCGACCAGCGTCTTGCCCTCGCCGGTCTTCATCTCGGCGACCTCGCCCTTGTGCAGCACCGCGCCGCCGATGAGCTGCACGTCGTAGTGGCGCATGCCGACTGTCCGCTTCGAGGCCTCGCGCACCGCCGCGAACGCCTCGACGAGCAGGTCGTCGAGGCTCTCGCCGGCGTCCAGCCGAGCGCGGAACTCGGTGGTCTTCGCGCCTAGCTCTTCATCGGACAGCGCCTCGTACTCGGGCTCGAGGCTGTTGATGGCGTCGACGGTGCGCTCGTACTGCTTGACCGTGCGCTCCATCGGGTCGCCGGTGACCTTCTCGACCAGGGACTTGAGCATGACCTATCCTTGCCGATCTAAGTGCTATCGCTGCTGCTTCGACTGCCGTTGCGGGCCACGACCGTGTCCGCACTTCCCTCGCCGGCTTCATCGGGCGTGCCGCGCGGGACCGCCGGCATGGCCCGCATCCGCTACGCCTTCGCCTGCTGTTTGGCCCAGCTGTCGCGCAGCGTGACCGTGCGGTTGAACACCAGGTGCCCCTTCTCCGACTCGGGATCGACCGTGAAGTAGCCGGTGCGCTCGAACTGGAACGTGTCGCCGGGCTGCGCGTCCGCCAGTGTCGGCTCGACCTGGCAGTCGTGAAGCACTTCGACCGATTCGGGATTGACGTTGTCGACGAAATCGCCGCCGTCGTCGACCTCTTCCGCGTCGAACTTCGTGAACAGGTGGTCGTACAGCCTCACCTCGGCCGGGATGGCATACGCGGCAGACACCCAGTGAATCGTGCCCTTGACCTTGCGCCCGTCGGGCGCGCTGCCGCCGCGCGTCTCGGGATCGTACGTGCACCGCAGCTCGATCACGTTGCCCTCGTCGTCCTTGATAACGTGGGTGCACGTGATGAAGTAGCCGTAGCGCAGGCGCACCTCACGTCCCGGCGCTAGACGGAAGAACTTGCGCGGCGGGTCCTCCATGAAGTCCGACTGCTCGATGAACAGCTCGCGCGTGAACGGCAGCTCGCGCGTGCCGGCGGACGGATCCTCCGGGTTGTTGACCGCCTCCAGGTACTCGACCTTGTCGACGGGGTAGTTCTCGATGACGACACGCAGCGGGCGCAGCACGGCCAGCACGCGCGGCGCCGTCCGGTTGAGCTCCTCGCGGACCGCGTGCTCCAGCCGCGCGATCTCGATCGTGTTCTCTCGCTTGGCGACGCCGACGCCGTCGAGGAATGCGCGAACGGCCGCCGGCGGGTAGCCGCGGCGGCGCATGCCCGAGAGCGTCGGCATCCGCGGGTCGTCCCAGCCTAGGACGTGGCCCTCGTCGACCAGCCGGATGAGCTTGCGCTTGCTGGTCACGGTGTGGCTCACGTTCATCCGCGCGAACTCGGTCTGCTCCGGGTGGTAGACGCCCAGCCGCTCCAGGAACCAGTTGTAGAGCGGCCGGTTATTCGCGAACTCCAGCGAGCAGAGCGAGTGGGTGATTCCCTCGATCGAGTCAGACTGACCGTGAGTCCAGTCGTAGCTGGGGTAGATGCACCACTTGTCGCCGGTGCGATGGTGCGTGACGTGTAATACGCGGTACATGACGGGATCGCGCAGGTTCAGGTTGGGCGACGCCATGTCGATCTTGGCTCTCAGCGTCCGCGAGCCGTCCGGGAACTCGCCGGCCCGCATGCGCCGCAGCAGGTCCAGGTTTTCCTCGACGCCGCGGTCACGGTACGGGCTCTCCGTGCCCGGCTCGGTGAGGGTGCCGCGCTGCTCGCTGAGCTCCTCGGCCGAGAGGTCGCAGACGTAGGCATCACCCTGACGCACGAGCTGCTCCGCCCACTCGTACAGCTGCTCGAAGTAGTCCGAGGCGTAGAACTCGTTGTCGTCCCAGTCGAAGCCGAGCCACCGGATGTCGCGCTTCATCGCGTCCACGTACTCCTGGTCCTCCTTGACCGGGTTCGTGTCGTCGAAGCGCAGGTGGCAGGTGCCCCCGTACTCCTCGGCCACGCTAAAGCTGAGCGCCAGCGCCTTCGCATGGCCGATGTGCAGGTAGCCGTTGGGCTCGGGCGGGAAGCGCGTGACGACCCGACCGTCCCACTTGCCCGTGCGCAGGTCGGCCTCGATCATCGCCCTGATGAAGTCCAGGGTCCGCTCGTCCTCTGCCCTAGTCTCGGCAGCGCTATCAGACGGCGACTCGGTGCCGCTCGCGCTACTGGTATCCGTGCCCTCGCCGCACATCGGCGTACTCCTTGCTCGTGGCTTCTCGAGTAGCCCGCGCCTTCTCGTCAGTCGGCCCGGCGAAACCAGTGTATCGGGCCCTGGCCCGGCAGCTGCAGCCCCAAGACCTCGCCGCCTACCCCGAGCCGGTACGTGTCAGCGATGATGACGCCGAGCTCGAACTCGTCGACGCGCTCCTCCGGATCGCACGGCTCCTCGTCCCCGGAGATCGGCTCCACCTTCAGAGTGCCGACGACACCGCCCGAGGAGGAGTAGGGGAACGTCCGGCGCCGGCAGTCGCTGACCAATTGCACGGAGCCGTCGACGCCGAACGTCACCACGTGCGTCTCCGGGTCCTCGACCGGCTTCGAGTCGTCCAGGAAGGTGACGCCGGTCCACTCCCAGGTCGTGCCGGCGAGGCCCATGTCCTCGCCGCCCTCAATCCGTAGCGAGCCGACCAGGTCGTCGAGCGCATCGCGCGACGGCTCCCAGTCACCGGCGGGCAACGTGGCGAGCTCCTCGGCTATCTCCGCGACTTGCGCTACCGGGTCAGCATCGTACGCCGCGCGCTCGTCGTCGCTGACCGCGGACTCGTCTTCGGGCAAACCCGGCGCTCTGATCGGGAAGAACGCGGCAACGAGGTAGTCGCCGTCATTCGTGAAGCCCTGGTAGATGTACCTCAGATCATCGTTCGTGACCGGGCTGGCGCCGTCGCCGAAGCGGCCAATGAAGCGGTACCCGTCGAGGATGGCGCTGCCCTCGACGGGCGTCGGCCGGCCGGCCCTTACGGCGAGGTCGTTGCGCCCGGGCGTCTCCTCCAGTGGAAGTGCGGGCATGTCGGAAGGCAACGGCGGCGACGGCAGCTGATGGACGATCTCCATGATCGACTCCATTCGCGCCTCCAACGACGCTCCGCCGAGCTCGACGCCAGACGACTCACCGCCCCACATGTCGAGGTACTCGGCAACGGGGATGATGTAGAGAACGGCCGTCTCGCCATCGTCGGCGCTGAAGCGCAGCTCGACGTGCTCAGGCAGTCCAGACGGCCCGACGCCGGACTCCGCCGCCTGCCCCTCTGCGTCCCGGCCTCCTGCTGCCTCGATCGGCGTCGCAGGCACCAGCATAGCCTCCCAGTCGTACGACAAGCCCTGCGTGTCGATTCTGACAGCAGCAGGATCGAGATCCCAGGACCCCCGCTCCCGCGGAACGTTGACGCCGGGAGTGACCGTCCCAACACCGTCGACAGCGACGCTGGTCGCGTTTTGGACGGCGCTGACAGGAGTGTCCACGCTCGCGTCGCCGCCAATGGGAGTCTCCGAACCGGCCACACCCGCCTCCGGCTCTGCGAGCGTGGCCTCGAGCGCTGCGCCCTCCCCAGTCGCATTGCCGGCCGGCGCAAGGCTGTCAGTAGCGCTGCACGCCCCGACGAGCACGCTGAGCGTCACCGCTACGGAAACGAGGAGGGCTGTTCTCTTGACCATGGACGATGTCTCCAAGGGCTCGTTGCGCTCCGATCGGCCCGGACTCGGGCAGCGGCGAGAGGCGCAGACGCGGACACTCGACCGGCACCCCTCAGCGGTGCCGGCTACGTGGCGATGAGTATACCACCTGGAGCGCGGACCTAGGGGCGTGAGGCGCCGCTCCCTCAGCGCTGTGGCTAGCGCACCGGACGCAGCGGTGACCACGCGACCGGCACGAACAACTCAGTTACGCCGCCACCAGTGACAATCACGGTCAATTCGATCGGGCTGCCCTGGATGCCCGGCTGCTCGGCCGTGACGGTCACGTGACCGACATTCGTGGCAACCGACGGCAGGCGCACGCCGTCCACCGAGAGCGTCAGCGTCCCAGGAACTAGCCCTGCTGCAGGCGCGACGGCCAGCCACTCGACATCGCTCGCGGCGTGATAGGTAACGCAGCCGTCGGCGTCCGGGCTGGCGGAGAGCGCGACAGTGCGCTCGGTGACCGTCACCGGGCGTGCGACGTCGAGCTCGACCGGCTCGGCGGCCAGGGTTCGGCTCACCGGTGCCGGTGGCAATGGCCAGCCGGTGAGCCGCCCGCCGCGATACGCGTTGCTGAGGTCGGGGGGCGGCTCGTCGACGGACGCGGCGCGCCGCTCACCTTCCGTGACCTCCACGACGGCTCCGACCCCGCCGGCCAGGACCCTGACGATGGCACGGTTCGCGCCCTGCGCGGCCCCGACCAGGTCGGCCACGGGCACGAGAACCGTCTGCCGCGGATCGATCGAGCGCTCGACCGC
>JBJYWW010000097.1:0-3528 GCA_046259645.1 Anaerolineae bacterium | reverse complement strand
GTGCCGACGCCGGCACAGAACGAGAGTCCGAGCCGCGTGAGCGACACGGCGCCCACGTTCAGGCTGGCGATGTCCCCGGCGCGCACGAGAAGCGGCCCCACCGCGGCGCGTCGCAGGTCCATCACTCCGGCGCCTTGGCGCGCCACGGGCACCAGCGTCTTCGAGTCCGCGGTCCCGGTGAAGGCGGCCGGCCGCGCGTAGTTCATGAGCAGCGCCGCCAGGTCGGCGCCGTCGAGGCCGAGGCCCTCGGCGCGGTTGCGGTTGTGCATCAGCGCGGCGCCGCCGGCAACGTGCGGTCCCGACATCGACGTGCCGGACCACGCCGCACCGCCCGTGCCCGTGCCGCGCAGCGCCGACAGGATGCCGGAGCCTGGCGCGGTGATGTCGGGCTTCAACGCGCCGTTCTTGCTCGGTCCGCGGGAGCTCGAGCCGGCTATCGAGTCGGCCAAGGTGGTGTCGAGGCCGACCCTACCGGCGTCGAGCACGGCGGTAACCACCGCGCCGCCGCCGACGAGCTCGGCGAGCGCCTCGCCTGGATCGTGATCGATCATCACCGCCGGGATCGTGATGCCGGTGCCGTCGCCGGCCATCGCGGTCCGCGGGCGATCGTCGGTGAACATCAGCACCGCGATCGCGCCGGCGGACTGCGCGTTGAGAAGCTTCTCGGAGAAGACGCAGACGCCGCGCCGGACGAGCGCGATCTGCCCGGTCGGGTCCTGGAACACCTCGTCGCCATCGCAGGCGCCGCCGAACCACGCCAGCGTCTCCGTGATGGGCCCGCTCTCGGTCAGCGGCTGGGCGATGGAGCTTTCGGTGGCGAAGTGCACCTCCGACTGGCCGTCGTGCAGCAGCGTGATCTGGAGGCCCGGCGCCGGCGGCAACGAGTTGGCGACGCTGAGGATAAGCGGGCTCGCTGACGGCGCGCCGACGATTAAGGAGTAGTCGCCCGAGTTGCCGGCTGACGACACCACGACGATCCCCGTGCCCGTCGCGGCCTCGACCGCGTCGTCGAACAGCCGGCTGCCCTGCGCGTAGCTCTCGCCGAGGCTGATGTTGATGGCATCGACGCGCGGGGGCGTGACGCCGCGGTCCTCCAGGCCCAGGTTGACCCGGGTGCACCACTCGATGGCGTCGACGACCATGTCGGCCGCCTCGTCCGCGCCGCCGTGGCCGTAGACCTTGAGCCCCACCAGGCGAGCGCCAGGCGCAACGCCGTCGCTGAGGTCGGCCACGGCGTTGCCCGCGGCGATGCCGGACACGTGGGTGCCGTGGCTCCCGCCGTCTATCGGGTCGGGATCGGGATGCGGCACGGACGTGCACTCGCCGGCCGCTTCGCGATCGGGGGTGCAGATGTGCGGCGGATCGTAGTGGCGGCCGACGAAGTCCCAGCCGCCGATCACCTTGGCGGTCGGGAACAGCAGCTCGCCCTCGAACGTGTCGGTGATGACCTCGCTCGCCCCCTCGGCGGAGGCGGCGACCCACGCGTCCGGCGTCCCGGGGCCGCCGAGGTGCGCGTGGGTGTAGTCGATGCCCGTGTCGATCACGGCGATCACCGTCCCCTCGCCGTCGTAGCCCAGCGCCTGAGCCACCTGCGGCGCCCCGACGTGCGGCGCGCTGTAGCCGAGGTCCGGTCGCAGCAACGGGGCCGGCTCGATCCGCGCGACTCCGGGCACCCGTGACAGCGCGGCAAGCTGGTCGGCGGTGGCGTGCACGAGCAGGCCATTGGCGCCCGTGGTGTAGCGGCTCACGACGGTGGCGCCGAGGCTGGCGGCGGCGTCGATCACGGCCTCCTGGCGCCGGGCGACGGCGCTGTCGAGCGCGGCGACCTCCTCGGTGCCGAGGGGAGTCAAGTGTGGCCCGAGGCCTTCCTCGCCGGCTACGTCGCCCCACGCCGAACCGCCCGGGTCATCGCGCAGCGAGGCGGCTATGCGCGACGCGCGCTCGTATGCGCTGGGACCGTCCAGCACGACGTACGCGCTTAGCCGCGGGTCGCTCGCCCCCGGCGCGGCGGGCTCGGAGTGCGCTATGCCGAATGCTGGGCCAGCGGGCGGCGGCGCGCCGAGGGCGGCAAGGAGGCCAGCGACGACGGCGACTACAGCGGCGGAGAGGAGCACGGCGGGCGCGAGCGAGGCCGGATGGCGCATGTTTCTGGCTCCCTTTGCACGTGCGACAGGGGCGGCGGGGCCTGGTCGGGGGCGACGGCCGCGCTGCATGACGCTGCGACGGCCCAGAGTGTAGCCTCGGCGCTTCGGCCGTGCTAGAGTGCGACGGGACGCGCGCCCAGGTCCGAGAGGCGCGCCTGCTGATGGGCAGCAACGGTGGAGCCGCATCATGAGCGATGCTCGAGCCGCGCCGCGCCGCGTCGGCGTGATCTTGGGTGGCCGATCCAGCGAGCGCGAGGTCTCGCTGTCGAGCGGGCGCCAGGTGTTCTATAACCTCGACCCGTCGAAGTACGTCGGAGTCGCGCTGTTCATGGACCTCGACGGCCGCTTGTGGCGGCTGCCCGAGAAGCTGGTCATCCAGAACACGTGCGACGACATAGAGAACCGCCTGGCCGACGAGGCCGAGCGAGTGCCCTTCGAGGCGCTGCCGGACCTCATCGACGTCGCCTTCATCACTTCGCACGGCAAGTACGGCGACGACGGCTGCGTTCAGGGCGTGCTCGAGCTGGTGGGCGTGCCGTACACCGGCTCGGGGGTCCTGCCTTGTGCGCTGTCGCTCGACAAGCCGATGGCCCACGCGCTGCTGGCCGAGCGCGGCTTCGAGGTGCCGCGCGAGACGGTCGTGAACGCGACGGAGTGGGCCGCCGATCGCGAGTCCGGGGACTCGGCCGTGCCCGAGCGCCTGGAGGCAGCCGTGGGCTACCCGCTGGTCGTCCTGCCCGCGCGTGAGGGCTCCAGCATCGGCGTCACGGTGGTGACGTCGCGCGACGCGCTACCGGCCGCGCTGGACGCGGCCCTGGAGTGGGACAACCGCGCGCTGGTCGAGGAGTTCCTGGATGGGATGGAGTTCTCGGTCATCCTCCTGGGCAACGACGAGGTGGAGGCGTTCCTGCCGACGGAGACCACCACCGAGAACCCCTTCATGACCTACGACGACAAGTACATGCCCGGGCGGTCGCAGAAGATCACGCCCGCGCGGGTGGAGCCCGACACGCTGGAGCGGATCCAGGAGGAAGCGCGCCGGCTGTACCGCGCCATGGGCTTCAGGGGCTACGCCCGGCTCGATGGCTTCCTGATGCCGGACGGGCGGATCATGTTCACCGACCCCAACTCGACGTCCGGCATGGCGCCGTCGAGCTTCATGTTCCATCAGGCGGCCGAGGCCGGGCTCACCGCGATCGATCTCATCGATCGCATCATCGGCCTGGCGTTCGAGGCGCACGGGAGCAAGCGCGGGCCGCTCTAGTTGGTCGATCGGCGCTCCGGGCCGGCGGCCCTGGCCGAGCGGCGGGCGCGGCGGGTGGGATAGATGGTTCGGATAGCGCACGATCGGGAGCTAGCCATGGGCGACGTCGTTCGCGTCGCC
>JBJYWW010000096.1:0-24939 GCA_046259645.1 Anaerolineae bacterium | reverse complement strand
GGTCCAGGCCGCGCGGCGCCGGGCCGGCCATGTACGGGCCCGTCCGCTGGAACTGCGAGCCGTGGCAAGGGCAGATGAACTTGACGTCGGCTTGCTTCCAGTCGTAGATGCAGCCTAGGTGCGTGCAGACTGTGAACAGCGCCAGCGCGCCCTCGTCACTGTTCACCCACCAGAACTTCGACCGCTTGAAAGCCAGCGGCGGCTCGCCGGCGCCCGGCAGGTCGTCCACGTTGCCCAGCTTCACCTCGGTGCCGAACTCGCCCTCGCCGAGCCGCGGAAGCCCGAACTTGTACGTCACCACCGCGCCCTGCACGGCGAAGATCCCGAGCGACGCCAGCCATGCGTAGTTTAGGAACTCACGCCGGTTGAGATCACCGCCACTGCCGGCGGCCGCGTCGGCGGAAAGCAGGTTCGTGGTCATGAGGTCCTCCGGGGAACGCGAACGCGGGGTCGCGCCATCGCGCGTCCGCGCGCGGGATTATAAGCGACTCGACACATGGTGCAAGCCGGTGCCGCGCGCCCCGTGCGCCGCCCGGTCGTCGGCGGCGCGATGGGCGCGCGACGGCGCCGCGCAGGCGCCGGGGCGGCTGGTCAGAGCCGTCCGCTCCATGGCCGCGCTCAGGCGCCGGGCTCGTAGTCCGCGCGACCCCCGTACATCCGCTCGTAGTACTCGCGGAACTCACCGCTCTTGATCGGCCGCCACCACCACTCGTTGTCGGCGTACCACCGCGCCGAGCGCTCGATCGCCTCCTGCGGCGTGTGGCGCGAGCGCCAACCGAGATCGCGGATCTTCGCCGTGTCCAACGAGTAGCGCCGGTCGTGACCCGGCCTGTCCTCGACGTGCCGCAGCAGCGACCGCGGCTTGCCGAGGACCTCGAGCACGATGCCCGCCATCTCCATGTTGGGGATGGACGTCCCAGTGCCGATGTTGTAGGCCTCGCCGGCCACGCCCTCCCGCACCACCAGGTCGATGGCCTCACAGTGGTCGCCGACGTACTGGTAGTCGCGCTCCTGGCGCCCGTCGCCGTATATCGGCAGCGACAGACCATCGATCGCGTTGGTGGCGAAGAGGGGCAAGGCCTTCTCCGGGTATTGGTACGGCCCGATGTTGTTGGAGCCGCGGCTGATCGTGGTCGGCAGCCCGTACGTGACGTGGTAGGCGATCGTCAGCAGGTCGCCCGAGGCCTTGCTGGCCGCGTAGGGTGAGCGCGGCGCCACCGGATCGTCCTCGCGCGACGCGCCGGTCGGCACGTGCCCGTAGACCTCGTCCGTCGACACCTGGTGGTACCGGAGACCGCGCTCGCGCGCCGCCTCGAGCAGCGTGTACGTGCCGACGACGTCTGTCTGCACGAACGCGTCGGGCGCCACGATCGACCTGTCGACGTGCGTCTCCGCGGCGAAGTTGACGATGGTGTCGACGCCGTGGTCATCCAGCGCCCTGGCGACGGCGGCGGCGTCGCAGATGTCAGCGTGGACGAACGCGTAGCGGGGATCGTCCTCGACGTCCTTCAGGTTGGCCAAGTTGCCGGCATATGTCAGCTTGTCGAAGACGACCACCCGGTCATCCGGGTTGCTCTCCAGCAGGTAGTGCACATAGTTGGCGCCGATGAAGCCGGCACCGCCTGTCACGAGCAGCGTGCGTGCCACGAGTCCCTCCGCGAAGTCGAGTCGGGCGCGGCGTACCGACGACGGCGTCCTGCCGCGCCGGCCCTGTCACACCAGGCCGATGTCGCTGTAGTCCCCGAGCGTCAGCTTGTGCGCCGACGGCTTTATCGGCGAGCGCGTCACGTGAGCGTTCCGTCCGATGAGGCTGTCGGAGATACGGCTCGGTATGCCGGTGATCGACGAGTTCTCGAGCACGATCGAGTGCTCGATCTCGCTGTCCTCGATGTGCACGTTGTGGTAGATCGACGTGAACGGCCCGATGTAGCTGTTCACGATACGCGAGTCGCGGCCGATGATCGCCGGGCCGCGCACCACGCTGTTGATCACCTCCGCACCCGGCTCGACCGACACGCGGCCGTCCACCTTGCTGTCGCGGTCGACGAAGCCCTCGATCCGGTGCTCGCGCTCCTCGAGCACGTGGTCGTTGGCGTCCAGCATGTCGATGGGCTTGCCGGTGTCGATCCACCAGCCGCGATGGACGTAGGGGTGCACGTGGCGCCCCTGGTCGATGAGCCATTGGATCGCGTCCGTGATCTCCAGCTCACCGCGCCAGCTGGGCTCGATGGCCTCGCACGCCTCGTGCACCCTCTCGTCGAACATGTAGATGCCCACCAGGGCGAGATTGGAGCGTGGCTCGCGCGGCTTCTCGACCAGGCGCGTGACGCGGCGCTCCTCGCTGAGCTCCGCCACGCCGTAGTGCTGCGGCTCCTCCACCTCGGTGAGCACGATCTGGGCGTTCCAGTCCGATTGCTCGAACTGGTCCACCAACTCGTTGATGCCGCCCTGGATCACGTTGTCGCCCAGGTACATCACGAACTTGTCGTCGCCGAGGAAGTCGCGGCTGATCATCACGGCGTGCGCGAGCCCGCGCGGGGCGTCCTGCTCGATGTAGTGGATCCGCGCGTCCCACCTCGAGCCGTTGCCGACGGCCTCGCGGATCTCCGGCCCCGTGTCGCCGAGCACGATGCCGATGTCCTGGATGCCCGCGTTGCGCAGCGCCTCGATCACCCGCACGAGGACCGGCTTGTTGGCCACCGGGATCAGCTGCTTGGCCCGGGTGTAGGTGAGGGGGTAGAGCCTCGTGCCCTTGCCCCCGGCGAGTATCAGCCCCTTCATGTCTTGTCCGCTCCGTAGTAGCCGTAGCCGGCCTCATCGGGGTCGACGTCCGTCAACACGACCCCTACCAGCCTCGCGCCCACGTTGTCGAGGATCTCGCGCGCGCGCTCTGTCTGGTCGCGCCGGCTGCTGCCCGCCGCCAGGACGAGCAACGTGCCGTCCAGCAGCGGAGCCAGGACCGCGCCGTCGGTCACCGGCACCAGCGGCGGCGCCTCGAACAGCACCAGATCGGCGTCGGCCGCGAGGCGCGAGACCAGGGCGCCCATGCGCCGCGACCCCAGCAGCTCGGCCGGGTTCGGCGGAACCGGTCCTGAGGTGAGGACGCGCAAACCCTCAACGCCGGTCTCCTGCAGCGGCGGCGCGGCCAGCACGTCGTCGTCGAGAAGCGCTGTCGTGACGCCGGCCTCGTTGTCCAGACCGAACAGCGTGTGCTGTGAAGGCCGGCGCAGGTCGCAGTCGGCGATGATCACCGTCCGCCCGCTCTGCGCCGACACGACGGCCAGGTTGGCCACGGTCGCCGAGCGCTCCTCCTCCGGCGCAGGAGATGTAACGAGGAGCGTCCTGAGCTCTTCGTCCGGTCGGGCGAACGCCAAGTTGGTCCTGAGGCTGCGGTAGGCCTCCGACACCGGCGAACGCGGGTCCGTCAGGGTAACGAGGTCCGTCATCGGCAGCCCTCCTAGCTTGTCGTCTGCGTCGTCGAGCGCCGCCCGCGCTCGTCGGGCGGGATCACGCCGACGACCGTGGCGCCGGCGTAACGGCTGGCGTCGGCCGGCGAGAGCACCAGACCCGACCGCACGAGCTGGAAGCCGAACGCCGCCAGGGCCCCGGCGATGGCGCCGAGGACCGCCCCGGCCAGCACGTTCGCCCTCGTCTTCGGCGCCCAGACCTCGACCAGAGTGCGGTCCCGCAACCTGGTCAAGACCCGATCGCGCTGATCGCGCTCGAGGTTCGCGATCCGCAGCTCCTCCACGAACACCTCCGCCCACTCGCGGCTTATCGCCTCGGCGTTGGCCGCGATCGGGTCGAGGGCCTCGATCGTGATTTCATAGACGTCCACGTCCTCGGCGACGTTGACCTTCTCCAACATGGCGTCGGGCGTCAGGTCGGCTTGCAGCCGCTCGCTCACCTTCGACGCCATGCGGCGCGTCGTGATGTCGCGGCTGAAACCGCGGGCGATCTCCCTGATGGCCAGTGACTGGCCCCAGTCGCTGCCGAGCGCGGGCTCGACGGCGATGTGGGTCCGGGCGACGAAGACCTGCTGCTGGGCCCGGCTGAAGCCATAGGCCGCCGCGGCGCCGACGAGCGCCAGCACCACCACGGGCAGCGCCATGGCTACGTAGCGCCGGGCCGGACCCGCCATGTCCGCCAAGCCGGCGCGCAGCGCGCCCCACGACCTCGACGCGCCCTTCGAGCTCTTCTTGCCGACCGCCGACGGCGGCAGGGCGCCGAGCACCGGCGCGCCGGCGATCTGCTCCGCCTCGCCGCTGTCGCGAACCACCGCGCGCTGCAGGTACTCGAGCAGCAGCACCAGCAGACCGCCGAGGAACGCGCCGAGAACCGCGCCGGCGCCGACGATCAGCTTGCGCCTCGGCGAGTACAGCTCCGGCTGCGGCTCATCGCGGACGTCGGCCAGTATCCGCTCGCGCAGCTCGAGCTGCGCGTTTGCCTTGTCGCGCCGGTCGACGAACGCGTGCGCCGCCTGCTCGCTGACCTTCACGGCAACCGCCGGATCGGTCGCCCGCGCCTTCACGTCGATCTCGAAGACGTTGGGGTCCATCCCAACGTAGATCATCCCCCGCAGCGACTCGCCGGTCGTCTCGGCACACAGCTGCTGTGCTGTCGGCGAGTCGTCGCCGCACAGGCGGACGTGGACCGCGTCAGCCAGGTCGAAGGTCTTGATGTCGCGCTGGTAGCTGCGCATCGCCTCCTTGATGGCGTTGGTCTGCCCGAGGTCGGCCGGGCGTGCCGGCTGGAGGCGCACCGCGGTGGACGCCTCGTACACCGGCGTCTGCGCCGCGGCATAGGCGTAGCCGAGCCCGGCGCCTGCGACGGCGAACAGGAGGACGATCCAGCCGCGAAAGGCGATCATGCGGGCGAACGCGACGAGGTCCATCAGCGGGCGGGGCCGCGTGAGGCGAGCGGGAGGGACGACATCGCGCCGGATTGTACTAGCGGCCTTCCTGCATCACAACGCGCCGCGCGCCCGGCATCGGTCGCTGCGGCGCCCCGCGGCCCGGTCACGACGTCCGCCAGCCGCGCTTCGCGCGGGGGATCCGCCCTACGACGCCGGCGCCGGACGCGTCCTCGGCATCCGCATCCGTGTACAGACGGGGGTCGAGCGCGTGCAACAGGAAAGCCAGACCAACACCGACGACCAGCGCCAGCGCGACCCGCATCGGCAGCTCGAGGCGCGACCGCAGGCTGGCGGCGGCGATGGAGACCGTGGGGCCATCGATCACCGTCAGCGCGACCTCGTCCTCGCCCAGTCGCGCGAACCACTGCGAGCCGTTCTCCTCGAGCTCCTCCACGACCTTCTCGGCGATCATCCCGAGGTCCTCCCGCGGGTCGGCGCCCGGCACGCCCAGCGCGTCGGCCGGAACTGTCCGGCGCACCCAGACGTCGGCGATGCGGTGCCTGTCGGTGGCCGAGAGCTCGCTGGCGATCTCGCCCGCGCTGACATCGACGCCCGCGGGCAGCCTGTCGGCGACCGCGGCGGCGAACGCCTCGCTCGGGATGACGCGCGCGATGTCGTCGATGAGCGCCGCGCCGATCTTGGCCGCCGTGCCCTCGTCGCTGCCTTCCACGATCACCGAGCGCGGGATGTCGATCGCGAAGCGCAAGCGGGCCTCGACGGTCACGTCGTCCGGCCCGCCGGAGAGCACCGTGAGCAGCGCCACCACAACCGGCAGCCCGAGGACGAGCCACCAGCGGCGCATCAAGATCGTCGCAGCCTCACGAACGTCCATCGTCACCTCCCGAGCCGTTCCCGTCAGTCCGATCCGGCGCCATCCCGCCGGCTTGCCCGCGCCCTGCCAGCCGGCCTGCCTGCCGCCCGACCCGCCGTCCTGGCTGACGCCCCCCGCGCCGTGTCTCGGCAAGCACGGCGGTGACGTGCGCTCCCAGGCGCTCCTCGAACGCCTCGCGGCCGAACTGGGCCGCGTGCCGCCGGATCTCCTCCGGCCGCCACTCGATCGCCTCGGCGGCGCGCACCGCCGCAGCCAGTGACGCGGGGTCGGCATCATCGAAGAAGACCCCGGTCGCGCCCTCGATCACGGTGTCGAGCACGCCGCCGGCGCGGCGCGCTATCACGGGTCGGCCGGACGCCATCGCCTCGACCGGCGCCAGACCGTAGTCCTCGACGCCTGGCCAGACAAGGCCACGGCTGCGCGCCAGCAGGTCGACCACCTCGGTCCGCGGCAGGTGGCCGGCGAACGAGACGGTGGGAGCGGCCAGCGACTCCAGCCGCGCCCTGTCGCGCCCGTCGCCCACCACCACCAGCCGTCGTCCCAGCGCGCTGAAAGCCTTAACCGCCAAGTCGATGCGCTTGTACGGCACCAAGCGCGCGAGCACCAGGTAGAAGTCCTCGGCCGCCGCGTCGATGTGGTAGCTAGCGATCTCGACCGGCGGATGGATCACCACGCTGGTCCGGCCGTAGTAGCGAGCGATGCGATTCTGAACCGTTGTCGAGATGGCGACGAAGTCGTCCACCCTGTCCGCGGCGGCGCGGTCCCACCGACGAAGCGCCGGCAGCGCCGCTGCGAGCAGCAGCCGCGCCGCGGCGGGCACGTCCTCGTACTCCAGGTAGTCCGCCGGCTCCCAGACGTACCGCGTCGGCGTGAGGCAGTAGCACACGTGGGGCGCTCCGCCCGTTCGCACGCCGTGGCAGAAGCCGCTCTTGTTCGAGAGCACCAGGTCGTAGCCCCTCACGCGCGTGGTCTCCCATGCGAGCGGATAGAGGGCCAGGTAAGGCTGGTGCCATCCGTGGATCCCGGGCAACCGGTCCATCCAGCTGACCTTGACGTCCCAGTCGCGCACGGCCCCCACGCGTCGCGCGTCGGCCATGGTGGTGTAGATCGGTGCCGCCGGGTACATGTCGTGCATGACCCCGAGCACGTGCTCTGCGCCGCCGTCCTGGTTCAGCCAGTCGTGCACCAGCGCGATGCGATCAGCTCGGGTCTCGTCCGTCCCCCGAGCATGGGGGACGCGGGCGACCACCCCGAGGGCCCCGGTCCGCGCCTCGGTCGGCATCGGCATCACGCCTCGGCCGAGTCGGCAGGGGACACCGCCACCACGCACGCCCGATCGACATGCATGAGGCTCGAGCGCCCCAGGAAGTCGGCCGGCAGCCTGTCGGCCGTGGTCGTGGTGATCAGCGTCTGCCTCTCGGCCCCAATGCTCGACAGCAGCAGGCTGCGCCGCCGGTCATCGAGCTCCGACAGCACGTCGTCGAGCAGGACCACCGGCTGCTCTCCGCTCACGTCGTGCATCAGCTGCGCCTCCGCCAGCCGGAGCGCCAGCGCGACGGTGCGCTGCTGGCCGCGCGAGCCGTACACCCGCATGTCCACGTCGCCCACGGTGAGCTCCAGGTCGTCGCGATGTGGGCCGATCGACGTTGCCCCGCGGGCCATGTCACGGCGCTCGCACGCCGCGAGCGCGGCCAGGAACGCCGCTCGCGCGGCCGCCTCCTCGTCGCGTGAGTGCGGTAGACCGTCCTCAGGCGAGAGGCCTTGCGGCGTCGCGGCCCGCCGCTCCGGTGACGCTCCAGGCGAAGCGCCAGCCGCCACCGACGCCGGCGGGCGCTCTGCCGAGCCGCCGTCCAGCGGGTAGTCCGTGGCCGGGAGCCGCCCCGCGCCCGTCGCGACCACGGGGCTGTCGCTCTTGACGCTGGACACGTAGCGCACCCGCAGCTCCGGAGGCGAGCCCGCCATCTCCGCGTGCGCGGCCGCCGCGAGCTCGGCGAGCGCCGCCACCGCGCGTGACCGCCTCACCCCCACCACGGCGCCATGCCGCGCCAAGTTCTCGTTCCAGAAACCCAGCTCGCCGCCGTCGCCGTGCCTCTCGCGCAAGTCTCGCAGCAGATGGTTGCGCTGCGTCAGCACCCTGTTGTAGCGCGCGAGCTCCCGGCAGTAGTCACGGTCGAGCTGGCAGAGCAGCACATCGAGGAAGCGCCGCCGCTCCGCCGGGGCTCCGTCGACGATCGCCAGGTCGCGCGGCGAGAAGAGCACTACGTTCAGCGTGCCGATCGCGTCGAGCGCCCGTTTCTGCACGCCATTGACCTTGACGAGTTTCTGCATCCTGGGCGATCCGCTGTCGCGCCCACGGCCCGCGTAGACTACCTCAACGGTGTCCACGCGGTCTCCGCGCTGAAGCTCGACCTCGGCCCGGCTGTGCGGCAGAGGCTCGTTAGCCGCCTCCCAGTTGACCATCTCGCGCTCGGATCCGGTGTGCGGCGAGCGCGTGGTCGCTACCAGGTGCAGCGCCTCGAGCAGGCTCGACTTGCCTTGGGCATTGCGCCCCGCGAGCACGATAGGCCCCGAGGGCAGGTCCAAGTCGAGGGCGCGATAGCAGCGGAAGTTCGTGAGGCGGAGGCGACGGACGTGCACGTCGGCATTATAGCCGACCCCCTTTGCCCGCGCCCGGCGCCTGCACGACGCTTTGCTGTCGCGCCGCCGTCCCACGTGGTATGCTAGCCGCTCGCTGGATGCCGCGCCTAGGCGCCGGGTTCTCGGCGCCCAGGCGGTCGCGAGACCACTTCCCCCACCCGTCCGCCAACGGCGGAACACGCACGAGGAGCAGGCACATGCGTTCTAGGGCGATCCTCTTGTCGATAGCGGTCGCGGCGCTGGTCCTTGCCGCTGTCGCGTCTCCTCTCTCGTGGGTGCCCGCGTCGAGCGCCGCACCTGCCGAGCCCGCCGCTGATCTTCACGGGGGCTCGCCGGGCGCGACGTCCGGGCCCGACCTTGGCGCGCGCACGACCGTCTCGAGCGCCACTGACGGCGCTCTGGACGTGCTGGGTCCGCAGCTGGCAAGCATCGTCCGCGCCGGCGGAGACGAGCTGGTGCTGGTCACCCTCCGTACGACCGCGAATCCGGACCTTGACGGCGTCGCGGAGTATTGGCGCGCGACCGCCCTGCCGCTGGGCGAGGGTCGCACGGTCGCGGCGTTGGTGCGGGCCGACAGGCTGCTCAAGCTCGCCACGCACCCGGACGTGCTGGCGGTGCTGTCGGACGGCGACAATCCGGCCCCCGACGGCAACGAGGGCATGCAGGAGCCGGAGGCGCGGGAGGAGCGCTACGAGCCACAGCTCTGGTACTCGCGGCAGACCCTCGGCGCGGACCGAGCCAACGCCAACGGCTTCGACGGCAGCGGCGTGATAGTCGGCATAGAGGACACGGGGGTCGACTTCGGGCACCCGGACCTGCACGGAACGTTCGCCCGCGACCCGAATCCCCTATCGCCCTACTACGGCTTCCCGCTTGCCTACGACAACTCGTCGGCCGCCGCCTATGCCGCGCGCGGTGGGGACCCGTCCGGCACGAACTACGCCGACTCGTCGGCCTACTTCACGGCGACGGTCGGCATGGGCCAGGTGGCCACGGCCAGCCTGCAGCTGCCGGCGGTCGAGCGGATCACCGACGAAGAGGGCACGCACAGCAGCCAGACCGTGGTCACCCGCACGGTCACCTACCGCAACACGAGCCGGTCGGGCCGCATCCACTACGGGGTGCACCCCGACAGCCGGCTGAACCGCACCGAGGTCATCTCGCCGTCGACCTACATCCTGGGTGCGCTGTTCATCGTGACGGACGAGGCGGTGAGCGGCTCGTACGACACGGTCTACGCCGATCTCGGCACTCAAGCCCCTGACACCGGAGCGTTCGGCGCGACCTACGACTTCACGGCTTCCACCCCGGCGCGACTTGGGCCCGACCAGGACCCGACGGTCGTGACCGACATCGACAACGACGGGCTGTCGGACCTCTCGGGCGGCATCGTCTACTTCATCGCCGACGGCGAGCACCATGTGCCGATCCTCGATTGGCTGTGGGACGCCGACGGTTCGGTCGACCCCGAGGCACGCATCGAGCCTCCGGCGCCCGGCACGCTCGTCGCCTTCTATGGTGATTTCGACGGCAACAGCCACGGCACCGGCGTGGCGACCCAGATCGCCGGCCAGGGAATCATCAACAGCCGCTACGGGGCGGGTGTCAACATCCCGCCGGGGACCGGGATCACCGAGGGCGACATCGTCGTGGGCGGCGTGACGCCGGGCATGGCGCCGGGCGCCAAGCTGTTCGGCTCGCGCGCTCTGGGGGTGCCCAACCAGTGGCTGGCCCTCACCCGCGGATACGACGGCGTGCCGAACACAGGCGACGACGCGCAGGTCATCAACAACTCGTGGGGCAGCACGGCGATACAGCGTAACCTGCAGTACGACTACGACGAGGTCGCGACGGCGATAAACGCGCCGGACCAGTCGCCGCGCACCTTGATAATCGTGTCGGCCGGCAACGGCGGCCAGGGCTACAGCACGATGGGCAGCCCGGCACAGAGCAGCACCGTTCTGGCGGTCGGCGCCGAGGTGCAGTACGGCACCGACGACGTCCAGGAGATCATCAGCGACACGACCCAGGTCCGCACCGGGGATCCGGCGTCGTTCTCGTCGCGCGGGCCCGACTCGATGGGCCGCGCCGGTGTGGCGGTGATGGCCATCGGCGAGAGCGCCAGCGGTGGGAGGCCGCTCAACCTGAGCGTGAGCCCGCAGGGATGGTTCAACGGCAACAACGCGTGGACGCAGTTCGGCGGCACGAGCCAGTCGGCACCGCAGACCGCCGGCGTGGCAGCCTTGGTGTACGAGGCGTACAAATCGGCGCACGGCCAGTTCCCAACTTGGTCCGAAGCCCGGGCGCTGCTCCAGTTCGGCGCCGACGACCTGTCGATGGACCCCGCGCAGCAGGGCGCGGGTCGCGTCAACGCCGACCAGTCGACGGCCATCGCCGCCGGGCTCTTCGGCGCCAGCGCCGAGAGCGGCGAGTGGACGGTCGGCGACTACCGCGGCACGTCGTACGTGGACTTCCCGAACGTGGTCGAACGCGGGACCCGCTACGCGCGGTCCGTGGAGCTGGCCAACGACTCCGATCGCCCGGTCACGCTCAGCGTCGCCAGCAACCAGATGACCGAGATCGGCACCAAGGACATCGAGATCCCGGTCTACGTCGGAGAGCAGGACGCGTACCAGTACAAGCGCCCCGACTACCTGGTGACGCCCGACCAGCTCCAGATTCCGCAGGGCACGGACCTCATGCAGGTGCACATGGCCCAGGACTTCGGCACGTTCTGCCTGCAGGACCCGGCCGGTCCGCACACTGGGTGCGGCACGCGCGGCAACAGCGCTTGGTACCTGCGGGCGTATGCGTGGAACGACTGGAACCAGAACGACCGCGTCTGGGACGACGCCAACGGCAACGGCGTAGTGAACGACGGCGAGCTGGACCTGCCGGTGACGCCGACGTTCGCGGACGAGCCGGACCCGCGCACGTCGTACGAGCTGGCCGCCGTGGCCGAGACCAACCTCAGCGCCAACACCGGCGACCTGCGCATCATCGATCCGCTGGAGCGCGAGGCGAACGGCCTGCATCTCGGCCTAGTTCATCGCGTGCGAAGCGACGAGGTTCTCACCGACACCATCCGGCTGCATGTCACGTACTACCAGCGGCAGCCGTGGCCGTGGCTCGAGATAGGCGAGCCCGAGATCACTATCTTGCCGGGCGAGACCGGCAGCCTGCAGGCGAGCCTGACGGTGCCGGAGGACGCGCCGCTCGGCTACCACCAGGGCGCGATTCGCGTCGAGACCGATCCGGGCGGCGACGCCGGCGCCGCTGCGCGCGTGGTGAACGCGCTGCCTGGGATGGAGGCGGTGGACGTGTACGTCGACGGCGAGCTGCTGGCGTCCGGTCTGGAGCTCGGCGGTGTCGGCAACTACGTGGACTTCGAACCGGGCTGGCACCACCTGCAGGTCGTGTCGGGCGGCCTGGGGCTCGACTCCTCGCTGTTCGGCACCAACGTTGAGGTGCGCTCGGGCACCGAGTACACCTGGGCGGCAGTGTCCAACGCGGTGAGCGGCACGCTGGCGACCTACGTCGACGGCAACCTGGTCGCCACCGGGGACGAGCGTCGAGTGCGCTTCGCCAACCTGTCGCCCGACGTCGGTCCGGTCGACGTCTACGCCAACGGCACGAAGCTGTGGAGCAGCGTGCCGTACAGGGGCATGACCGGCTACGCGACACTGCCGGCAAGCGGCCAGTTCACGATCTTCGCGACCGCGGCCGGCGACACCGATCCGCTGGCCACGGTAGGCCCCATGGGACTGCCGGTAGTCGGGCCGACCGTCATGTTGTTCGGCGAGCTCCTCTCCGGCACGCTCAACGCGAACGTCGCCGATGCCCCCGAGCGCAGCCACTTCCCAACGCACACCTCGTCGATCCCCGTGGTGGCCAACGTCGCCGCCGTGTCCGACCTCACCGAGCCAGTGCCGTTCGGCGGCATGCCCGATACCGGCACGCTGTTCGACCTCGGCCGCGTGTTCGGCCTGACCGATTGGCGCGGCAACGGCACGGCCCGCCAGGGCGACTGGCGCAGCCTGTTCGTCGACGTGCCCGACGACTCCGAGCTTCCGCCCGGCGCCATGTTCATGTGGCACACCACGTGGGTGACCGCGCCGACCGACATCGATCTGATCGCCTATGCTCCACTTCAGCGCGCCGTCGCCGAGGTGGACGGCGAGCTGTCGGAGGTCGTTCGCTCCGAGGGCCACGTCTTCCCGATCGACCCGGCCGTGTCCGGGCCGTACGACCTGGGCCGCACGGCTCGCACCATCGACACCGCCCACGGCGCCAACGGCTCGAGCGGCACCGCTTACAGCTTCGAGACGGTCACCGGAGGGCCGGAGGAGTGGCTGGTCGGCCCGCTTGACACGGGTTTGCACCTGTTCCGCCATCAGAACGTGCTGTTCGCAGGCGACACAGCCGCGGGTGCGCCGTTCACGACCGAGATAGGGTCGATAGTCGTCAGCCCGCCGCGGGTGCACGAGCACACGCGCGAAATCACCGACACCTTTACTGTCGGCGTCACGCCCTACATTGATCTGGCGGGGCTGGAGATGGCGGTGTTCGGGCTCAATCCGATCGAGGTGATCAGCGACACCGTCGGCCAGGCCACGCCGCCCAACAACCGGAACGACGTGAACGGCAACAACTACTACACGATGACGCTCGAGGCGAGCGGCTTGATCGACCTCGACCTGGCGCCGAACGTCGAGGACGAGGACTACGACCTCGACCTCTTCTTCGAGGTGCTCAACGAGGAGGACGGTGAGTGGTCGCTGGTCACGTCGTCGGCCGGGCCGACCGCCGCGGAGCACATCGAAGTCGAGCTGCCCGCCGATGGCACGTATCGTGCGATCGTCAACGGCTTCGAGGTGACCGAGGGATCTAGCTACACGCTGTCCATCCTCGACGCCTCCGGCACTGACCTGGTGCTCACGGGCGAGTCCCAGGTGGCGCCGGCCCAGGCGGGGCAAACAGTGCCGGTCGAGGTGCAGTACACGGCCGACTTCGAGGAGGGCGAGACGCAGTACGGCGTTCTGTACATGGGCCCGATCGGCGCGCCGACGATGCTCAAGGTGCCCGTAGCGATAACGCGGGGCGAGATCGTGATCCAGCTACCGTTGGCGCTGCAGGCGTTCGACTTGCGCTAGCCGAGCCAGACGAGACGGGACGCGGCCGCGCCGGGGGCAGTTGCGCCGGCGCGGCGGCCGGCCCGGGTGGCCGCGATCGGCCTGCAGCTAGGCCGGCATTCAGAGATGATGAAGCGGGCCGTCGCCGCCAGCACGCGGCGACGGCCTCTTCTCTGCGCTTGGATCGAACCTACCGATCGAAGGCCGGGCCGATGGCGGCCTCGAGGATCGAGTCGCGGGCCGAGTCCCGGGCCGGGTCGCGGGCCGAGTCCTGGGCCGGGTCGCGGGCCGGCTAGCGGCCGATGTGCATCGGCATGATCACGTGCGTGAACTCGGTCGCGTCCACCGGCCGGAACACGCCCGGGCTGGAGGCAGTGCCAAGCTCGATCACGATCTGGTCCGAGCCGACTGCGCTCAAGATGTCGAGCAGATACTTGGCGTTGAACGCGATCTCTATCGGCTCGCCCTCGATGGCGGCCTCGAGCTCCGTCTCGTTCTCGCCGACCTCGGCCGCCTGCGCCGTGACGACGACCACGCCGGGCTCGGTCTCCGTGCCGGGCCGGAGGATCAGGTGCACGATGTTGGCCGCGTCGCGCGCGAAGTAGCCGGCCACCTTCACCGCCTCGTGCAGCGCCTTGGTGTTGACCACGGCGCGCGTCGCGAAGCCGTCCGGGATGATCTTCTCGTAGTCGGGGAAGCTGCCGTCGAGCAGCTGCGACACCAGGTGCACGTCGCTCATGCTGAACATGATCTGGTTGCGGCCGTCGGTGATCGCCACCTCGATCGGCTTGTCCTCGTCGGCGCTGATGCGGCCCAGCTCGTTCAGGGCGCGCGCCGGCACGATGACCGTGACGCTGCCGTCCAGCGGCGCGTCGAGGTCCGCGTCGCGCACCGAGAGGCGGAAGCCGTCGGCGGCGGCCAGCGTCATGCGCCCGAGGTCGGAGTCCATCGTCGTGAGCACGCCCTGCAGAATGGGGCGCGACTCGTCGGTGGCGGCGGCAATCGTCACCTGCCCGATCATCTCGCGCAGGATCTCCGGATCCAGTGTCAGCCGCGTGCCCTGGTCGACTGTCGGCAAAATCGGGAAGTCGGTCGCATCGATGCCTTTTATGTCCGCCTTGAAGCGGTCCGCGTGCACCGTCAACGTTTGCGTCCGGTCGTCGAGCTCGAGCGACACCTGCTCGTGCGGCAGCGAGTTGACGAAGTCGCTGAGGAGCCGTGCCGGCACCGTGACCGCGCCCGGCTCCTCAACACGCGCTCCGATCCAGCAGCTGATGCCCATCTCGAGGTTCGTCGCCGACAGCTTCAGCCGCGAGTCGTCCGTTTCGATAAGGATGTTTGACAGGACTGGCAGGGTCGATCGCGCCGCGACCGCCCGTCCGACAGTCGCCAAGCCCTTGGCCAGATTGTCCTGCATGCACTTCACTCTCATTGGTCGTCTCCGCGCTCGCGTGGTGTGCCGGCGCCCGTCCGGCCAACAAGCGAGTATATTGCACTGCCCAGGGCCATGCAAAGGGCCGGCCTGCTGCGTTAGAACATTTGTTCTCTCGCCCTAAGACCTTTGCCGGTGTCTGGGCGCGACGGTATCCTCTCCCAGTCTGGAGAGTCGACGATGGGGCAAGTGCTAGCGATCGTCAATCAGAAGGGCGGCGTCGGGAAGACTACGACCGCCGTCAACCTCGGGGCGGGACTGGCGGCGTCCGGCCAGCGAACGCTGGTCGTCGACTGCGACCCGCAATCCAATGCCACACGCTCGTTCGGCGTTGCCCTGGACCAACGACCTACGCTGTACGATGCGCTCGTCCCGGACGTGCCGAGGCCGCTGTCGCAAGTCATCGTCGAGACCAACGTCCCCGGTCTGCGCCTCGCGCCGGCGTCGCCGGCCCTGGCCGGTGCGGAGGTCGAGCTGGTGAGCGTGATCGGCCGCGAGTCGCGGCTGCGGCAAGCGCTCGAGCCGGTGCGCGAGGAATACGACTACGTGCTGTTGGACTGCCCGCCCAGCCTCGGCCTACTCTCCGTCAACGCGCTGGCGGCCGCCGACGGGGTGATCGTCCCTGTCCAGTGCGAGTACCTGCCGCTGGAGGGTCTGGGCCTGCTCATGCGGACGCTCGACTTGGTCAGGAGCAGGATCAACCCGCACCTCGCGCTCACTGGCCTGGTGATGACCATGTTCGACGGCCGGACGAACCTGGCGATGGAGGTGGTTGACGAGGTGGGGCGGCACTTCCCCAGGGAGCAGTTCCGCAGCGTGATCCCGCGCTCCGTTCGCCTGAGCGAGGCGCCCAGCTACGGCGAGACGATCATGCAGTATGCCCCTAGCTCGCCTGGTGCGGAGGCGTATCAGGCACTGGCGCGGGAGCTGGTGCAACGCTGCGCCAACGGGCGCGAGGTGCCATCGTGACGCGTCGGAGCGGCCTGGGCCGCGGACTGGATGCGCTGCTCACGAGCACCGACCAGACCAGCAGCCATATTGGGGCACTGGAGATCCCGACCTCCGCCGTCGCGCCAAACCCGTTCCAGCCACGCCGAACGTTCGACGAGGACGCGCTCGTCGAGCTGGCCGAGTCGATCGCGGTGCACGGGCTCATACAGCCGCTGGTGGTCAGAGCCGGTCCGTCCGGCAGCTACACGCTGATCGCCGGCGAGCGCAGGTGGCGCGCCGCGCGGGCCGCCGGCCTAGAGACCGTCCCTGCCGTCGTTCGCGAGGCGTCCGATCAGGAGATGCTGGCGCTGGCCATTATCGAGAACGTCCAGCGCACCGACCTCGATCCCATCGAGGCCGCCACCGGCTATCGCAAGCTGATGGACGACTTCTCCCTGACGCAGGCGGACGTGGCGGGGCTTGTCGCCAAGTCGCGCACCTCGATCGCCAACACCGTCCGCCTGCTCGACCTGGCGCCGGCAGTGCAGGACCTGGTGTCGAGTGGCGCCCTGCGGGAGGGTCACGCCCGGGCGCTGCTCACGCTTGCCGAGCCTGAGGCGCAGCTGGCCATGGCGAAGCGCGCCGCCGCCGACGGATGGACCGTGCGGCGCCTGGAGGCCGAGGTGCGCGAAGCGGCGACCGCCGACCCGCGCCCAGCGCGCCGCAAGCGCCGCGTCGCGCTCGACCCCAACACGGCCGCAGCGGTGAAAGCGCTCGAAGAGGCCCTCGGCACTCGTGTCGACATCCGCCGGCGGGGCGGCGGCGGGCAGCTCGTCCTCCATTTCTACTCGGAGGAGGAGCTCGCCGCGCTGTACGATCGCCTCGTGGGCTCCAGCTAACGGACCTGTCGGGCGAGCGTGAGTCGGTCGCGGACGACGCCCGGCGCCGGCCAGGACCGCGGGCCGCAGAGGGCAGCTGCGCGGTGGTGGTGAGGGCGAGGGGAGTGCGCGGCGCGTCGGCGCCTGATCGCCCGAGGCTGTTTCCCGTGAAACTCCTGCCAGCTAGCGCACTCGACCCGCGGTCCCCTCGCGCAGCGACGACCGCGGCGTGCCAACCGTTCGCCACACCCGCGGTCGCGCGCTGTGCCCTTGGCGCCGCGATGGACTCACACCAGCCGATGTTTCCCGTGAAACACTCACCACGCGGCTGCGCCGAAGGCTCGCCTGCGAGCACGTGACCCAGCCGACACGGAGCGGCAACAGCATGTCGAAGCCCGGCCCCGCCCACAGCCCGCAGGACCACCGCATCTGCGATTACGAAGGCAGCCCGTACCGGCAGGTGTTCTGGGACCAGGCCGATCGCGACTTCGAGGACGCCGCCGAGCGCCTCGCGCTGCGCGACCTGCTGCCGCCGACGGGCGGCAGTCTCGTCGAGATCGGCGCCGGCTTCGGGCGGCTGGTCGACGAGTACGCTGGTTACGACACCGTGGTGCTCCTGGACTACGCGCGATCGATGCTGGTGGACGCGCGCGAGCGGCTCGGCGACGGCCTCCTGTACGTCTGTGCCGACCTGTACTCAATGCCGTTCGCCACGGGGGGGATCGACACTGCGGTCCAGGTGCGAGTCCTCCACCACGTAGAGCGAATCGAGGACGCGCTCGCCGAGGTGGCGCGAGCCGTGCGCGATGAGGGCGCGTTCGTGTTGGAGTTCGCCAACAAGCGTCACCTCAAGTCCATCGCCCGGTACGCCGCCCGCCGCCAAGTCGAGAGCCCGTTCGACAAGCGGCCACACGAGTTCATCGATCTGAACTGGAACTTCCATCCCGCGCACGTCGAGCGCGCGCTGCGCGACGCCGGCTTCGTCGTCGAGGAGCGCCGAGCGGTGTCGCACTTCCGACTGCCCCTGGCGAAGCGGGTGATCCCACCCCGCCTGCTAGCGCGGCTCGACCACGCCATTGGCCGGCCGCTGGCCGGACTGGCCCTCGCCCCGAGCCAGATGGTGCTGGCGAATCGCGTCGGAGGGGCGCGCCGTTCGTTCGACTCGGCGGCGCACGCCTTGTGGCGCTGTCCCGCCTGCGGCCACGAGCCCCTGGCGGACGACGGCGCCGAGGTCCCGTGCCCGTCGTGCGGCAGGCGTTGGCCGATAGTCGACGGCGTCTACGTGTTCCGTGACGGTGCCGTCGACAGCTAGGGCCGGCGCGTCCGTCGTTCGACTCGCAGTCGCTGCGCCGACCGAGCCCAGCGCGATCTGCCCTGCGTCGCCCGACCGCCCTGAAGACCAGCGCTAGGCCCGCACCGCATGCGGACCGCGCCGCCTGGGCTTGGGCTATGCGGCGCCGGCCGCCCGCCTCTCGATCACCTCGCGCGGAGGTAGTGGCGTCAGGCCGCGCGTCTCGACGCGGCATGCCGCGGCAGCCGAAGCAAACCTCAGCGCCACCTCCAGCGCGGCGCCCTCCCACAGGCGCACGAACAGCGCCGCGGCGAACGTGTCGCCCGCGCCGGTCGGGTCGACCAGCCTCGCCAGCAGCGCCGGCTGGTGGACGACGCGCCCATCCGCATGGGCCCACGCTCCGCGCGCGCCGCGGGTCTCGACAACGAGCGGCACGCGCTCGACCAGCCACTCCAGGCGCCCGGAGCAGGCATCCAAGTCCTCATCGCTGAGCACCACCGCATCGCAGGCCCCGATTAGGTCGTCGGGCGCGGACCACCGGCCCGGAGCAACCACCGAGCCCGGCTCGAGCGTCCGCAGCCAACCCTGCGGCGTCGCGCCCACGAACTCGGCCGCGATGCAGGCAAGCATCCCCGGCGGGAGCTCATCGGCCACCGGCGCCACGTGCGCGACGCCAGTGCTTCGCCACTCGGGAGGAACGTCGCTCGGCGCCAGTCGCGCCGCCCTCGCGAGCAGCCTGCTCCGCCGCGCACCGTCCAGGTCGTAGGCGTGCTCGAAGGTTGTGCTGCGCCGATCGCGCCCCGCCCGACACGGGATCGGGCGCGAGGCGCCGGCGGTTGACGGTCGCAGGATACAGCGCGTCGCATCGCTGTCGCGCGGGGCGCCGGAGGGCGCGTCGAGGCGCCGCAGCGCGCCGTCGGGCAAGTCGTCTCGCCCCACGCGCGTGACCACCGCCGCCGCGAGGCCGAGGTCTGCCGCCGTCGCGGCGGCGAAGGTCGCCCCGCCGCCCACGGATCGCGATCCGTCGGGGCCGACGTCCACGGTGACGTGGCCGAGCGCCAAGTAGTCCAGCCGTCTGGGTCCCAGCTCGCCCGAATCGCCGGCGGGGCGCGCGATCGCGCCCCCACCGGGCGACCCGCGGTCGATGCCCGCTGCTGTCACCGGACGTGCAGCTCGCTAGTCGTTCGCCAACTCGGGCGCCGGAGTCGGTGCAGTGGGCTAAACGCCCGGCAGCAGCTGGCCCTTCAAGCGCACGGTGACCTTGCGCGAGTCTCCGGAGCCAATGCTCTGCGTTGCCACCGTCTCGTGGTCGCGGAGAGCGAGGTGGATCACGCGCCGCTCGTAGGGCGTCATTGGCGGCAGCGAGACCGGCCGCCCCTCACGCTCGACCAGGTCAGCCGACTGCTCGGCCAAGTGGAACAGCTCCTTGACGCGCCGCTTGCGATCGTCGTTCACGTCTAGCAGGAGGTTGGTCCACGTGTTTGTCATGCGCGTGGTCGCCAAGCGCGTCAGGAACTGCAACGCCAACAGTGGCTCGGCGTCATCGTGCAGCAGTCGCTCGGCCCCCTTCCCGCGGATGCAGAACACCACCGACTCCTCGTCGTCGATCTCGACGGGCAGCAGGGTACCTTCCCGAGCCACTTCCACGGCGGTGCAGCCTAGCTTGCCCAGCAGGTCGACCACCAGGTCCTTCACCTGCGCCTCGACCTCGCCATCTGACAGGTCGCCGCGCCTTGGGCGCTGCGCCGTCGCGTCCGCAGCCGCCTTCGCGGCGGCGCCTTCACCGGGCAGCGCAGCCTCCGTCGCTGTCTCGCGCGCGTCGTCCTCGTCGTCCTTCGCCACGGCCTCATCAGCCTCGGCGTCCACGTCGATGGGCGGCGCTTCGGCCGCTGCCGTCGGCGCCTTGCCCCCCGACGGCGCCTCGATGGTCGTCGTCGTGACCCTGGGCTCCTCGCCGGGCAGCAGCGTCGTCAGGCGCACCAGCGCCTCTTCGGCTCCGAACCCTAGCAGGCCGCCCTTGCCCTCGCTGAGGACCTCTATCAGCACCTCGGAGCGGCTCAGCCCGCCGAGGCGCACGAGCCCGCGCGCTACGGCCTCGTCAACCGTTCGCGCGCGGACCTCAACTTCTCTTCTTTCTTCGTCTCCGCCGTCGCTTCGTCGTGGGTTCACTTGCGTCTCGCTCCTCTAGTGACGCCACCTGCTCATCCTCCGCGCCCGGATCTCGACCGTCGGCGAGTGCCGCCACGCGGCTCGAGTCGCTGCCGTCGGCGGCGAGCCCAGGGCCGCCGCCCGTGCCGGTGCCCGCTCCTTCAGAAGCACCGGTCTTGCCGGTCGCTCCCTCGGAGCCGCCACCCGACGGGCTGTCCGCGGCAAGCTCCTCTTCGTCCTCGCGGTGCGTCACGCGGTAGTTGATCCAAGACTGCTGCACCAAGCCAACCAGGTTGAACGCGGCGTAGTACAGCACCAGCCCCGCCGGGAACTTGATGAAGATCCAGGCGAAGAGCAGTGGCATGAACTTCATCATCGACTGCATTGCCTGCTGCTGGGGATCGCTCGCCTGCGTCGGCGGCGTCATGAGCCGCTGGTATGCGATCTGCGAGCTGACCATGGTGATCAGCAGAATCGGCACTGCGTAGGGCAGGAGCGAGAGCTCCTGACCGCACATTGGGCTTGGCTCGCATTGGCCGAGGCTGGGCACCCACAGGAACTTTGCCTTCGCCAGCTCGGTCGCGGCCAATCCCATGATTGCCCGCCACATGCCGATCAGCACCACCATCTGCACGACGAGCGGCAGGCAGCCCCCGAACGGGTTGACGCCCTCCTCGCGGTAGAGCTCCATCTGCGCCTGGCTGAGCTTCTCGCGGTCGTCCTTGTGCTTCTTCTGCAGCGCGTTCACCTTCGGCTGCAGCTCCTGCATCTTGCGCATCGACTCCTGCTGCTTGGACGTCAACGGCTGGGTGCCGAGCTTCACGATGACGGCGACGATGATGATCGCGATCGACCACGAGGAAACGCTCGAAGGCAGCGGGACCACGTCGGCCACCAGGCCGTTGAGCCAGATCAGGAACGTCTGAAGCGGCTTGATCAATGGTTCCAACAAGAGGAAGAACGTCACTGGCTCATCATCCTATGGCGCTGGGCGCGCCCTCGGGGTGGCGCTGCGCTTGCTGGGCGGTGGTACTCGGCGCGATGGTGCTCGGAGCGCAGTTCGGCCGCCGCCGGCCTACGGCACCGGGTCATAGCCGCCCGGGTTGAACGGATGACACCGCGCGATGCGCCGGATCGCCAGCCAGCCGCCCTTGACGAAGCCGTGTCGCTCGATGGCCTCGTAGCCGTACTCCGAGCAGCTCGGCTCGAAGCGGCACACAGCGGGGAAGCCGGGGCTGATGAACCGCTGGTACGCCCTGATCAAGAGCAGCGTCAGGCGTTGCATCGCGAGCTCGACACTAGCGCCCCGGCCCGACCGAGCAGCGTCTGCACAGCAGCCGCGATCTCGCCGTAGTCGGCCTCCGCGGCGCGCGGTCGCACGATGAACACCAGATCCCACCCGGTGGCGATGTCGGCGTAGGCTACGCGCACGGCCTCCTTCACCCTGCGGCGGGCCTTGTTCCGAACCACGGCACCGCCCACACGACGCCCCGCGGACACGCCGACCCTCGTCGGCTCATCGTCTGAGCCTCGAGGCGCGGCGTACAACACGAGCACCGGCAGCGCCCACGAGCGCCCCTCACGGCGAACCCGTGAGAAGTCGTCGCTCGCGCGCAGCCGCTGCTCGCGCCGCATGACACGTCTGTTATCGACCGGGTCTACTTGCGGTGCGCCGTGACCGTCAGCCTCGCGCGGCCGCGGGCCCGCCGCCGCTTGAGGACCTTTCGACCGTCGAGGCTCGACATTCGCAGTCGAAACCCGTGCTTGCGCAGTCTCTTGCGCTTCTTCGGCTGCCAGGTTCGCTTCATGATATAGCTTCCCGCTCACTTGGTCGGTTGTCGTCGTGCTAGAGGGCAACATGCAATTATAGCCCGGCCGGTCCCCGTCGCAAGACCTCGCCGCACAGGCCCGCATCGCTCGCCACGGCGCCGCAGCCTTCTCGCCCGCCCGGCGCGGCGATCGGGCCGCCGCGCGCGGCACTCGAGCCGCGGGACGCGGCACCTCGCCCAGCCCCGCCCTCCTACGCCGGCTCGGCCTCGGCCGCCAGCCCGGACAGCGCGTTGTCGAGGAACTGCAGCGAGCTCAGGCGGGCGTATAGCCCGTCGCACGCCACCAGCTCGTCGTGCGAGCCGACCTCCACTACGCGTCCCTGGTCCACGACCGCGATCCGGTCTACGTTGCGCACGGTGCTCAGGCGGTGCGCGATCACTATGGTCGTGCGACCGACCATCAGGCGCTCCAGGGCCGCCTGCACGAGCCGCTCGCTCTCGCTGTCGAGACTCGAGGTCGCCTCGTCGAGAAGCAGCACCTTCGGGTCCTTCAGCAAGGCGCGGGCGATCGCCACGCGCTGGCGCTCACCCGCGCTGAGCCGGACGCCGCGCTCACCCACCACGGTGTCGTACCCGTCGGGCAAGCGGCAGATGAACTTGTGCGCGAAGGCCGCCCGAGCGGCCTCCACCACCTCGTCGTCCGTGGCGTCCAGTCTGCCGTATCGCAGGTTGTCGGCGACCGTCGCGTTGAACAGCACCGTGTCCTGCGGCACCGAGCCGATGTGCTCGCGCAGGCTTGCCAGGGTCAGGTCGCGCACGTCGACACCGTCGACCAGCAGTCGCCCGACGTTGGGGTCGTAGAACCGCGAGATCAAGTGGATCATCGTCGTCTTGCCGGCGCCGCTGGGGCCGACCAACGCCAGCTTCTCGCCGGGCGCGACATCGAGCTCGATGTCGTGCAGCACCCGCCCGCCCGAGCCATACGAGAACGACACGCCCTCGAACGTCACCTGCCCCACCACGTCTTCCAGGTCCTGCGCGTCGAGTCGATCCGCGACGGCCGGCTCGGTGTCGAGCAGCTCGAACACCCGCCGGCTGGCGCCGATCGCGTTCGACCAGCGGCCGTACAGCGAGACCAGGTTCGAAGCCGAGCCGCCGATGAGGCTGCTGTATGCCACGAAGGCCACCAGGTCGCCGACGGTCAGGCGACCGGCCAGGACCTCGCGGCCGCCGAACCATAGGGTCACCGCCAGGGCCGAGAACGTGAGCATCGACACCACCGCGCTGTAGACCGCGTGCGCCTGGGCCCGCTGCATGGCGGCGTCGTACAGGCGGATCGCGGCGGAGTAGAACCGCGACCGCTCGAACGCCTCGCGGGCGAATCCTTGCACAAGCCGGATCGCGCTCAGCGTCTCGTCGACGACCGCGGTCGTCTCGGCCGTTCGGTCCTGGTACAGGGTGCCGTAGCGCCTCATGCGGTGCCCGTAGACGCGCGCGATCAGGATCACCGGCGGCACCAGCACCAGGATGAGCGCGGTCAGGCGCCAGCTGCGCCACAACAGCAACCCGAACGCTCCGATCAGAGTCAGCACCGTCGACGTGAGCAGCGCCAGGTCCGACGTGATCACCGACTGTATCTGGGCCACGTCGTTCATCACGCGCGACACCAAGGCTCCGACGCGGCTGTCGTCGTAGAACGTGGGGCCCAAGGTGACGAGGTGCCCGTACAGCTTGCGCCTAAGGTCGAGAACGACGCCCTCGCCCGCGCGCGCCATCAGCCAGCCGTGCGCGCTGGTCAGCACTGAGCGCAGCGCCACCAGCGCGACGAGCAGCATCGACAGCCGGTTTAGCCGCTCGAGCGCGGCCGGGTCGCCGACAATCAGCACATCGTCCAGCAGCACCGCCAGGAGCGCCGGAGCCAGCAGCCCGGCCGCCGTGCCCACCGACAGCAGCACCAGCGCGACCAGGATCTCGCCGGTGTACGGCCGCGCGAAGGCGAGGAGCCGCGCGACCTCGTCGCCCGACGGGCGGCTGTCCTGGACGCGCTCGCGAAGCGGAACCTCGTCCCGCGCGGGCTCGTGACGGATGCGTCTCGGCATTGCTCGGTGAGTCAGCCGGCTCTAGGGGCGCGGCAGGCGCCGCGGTACCGGGGAGCGACATCCGCCCCGGCACCTGTGCGCGCCGGCGCCGCGGAGCTCGGCTATCACACGTTGACCGCCGGCAACGTGCGCCTGATGAGCGCGTAGTTGTCCAGCGCCCGGCCCGCGCCGAGCGCGACGCAGGCCATCGGATCGTCCGCCACGTAAAACGGCACTCCGATCTCTTCGGTGAGCAGCACGTCGATGTCGCGCAGCTGCGCGCTGCCGCCGGTCATTACAACGCCGCGGTCGATGATGTCGCTGACCAGCTCCGGAGGGGTGCGCTCCAGAACTCCACGGACGACGCCGATGATGGCCGCTAGCGGCTCCGCCACCGCCTCGGTCACCTCGCCCGAGCGCATGACGATTGTCTTCGGCAGCCCCGTGACTTGGTCGCGGCCCCGCACCTCCATGGTCAGCTCGTCACCCGGCCGGTCGGGCTTCAGCGCGGAGCCGATCTCGATCTTGATCTCCTCGGCCGTGCGGTCGCCGATCATCAGGTTGTACTTGCGCTTCACGTAGGCCGCGATCGCCTCGTCGATCTTGTTGCCGCCGACCCGCGCCGAGCTCGACACCACGATGCCGTTGACGCTGATCACCGCCGCCTCGCTGGTGCCGCCGCCCATGTTGAGGATCATGTTGCCGGTCGCCGTGCCGACCGGCAGCCCGGCGCCCAAGGCGGCCGCCATCGGCTCGGGGATCAGGAAGGCCTCCTTGGCACCCGACTGCTCGGCGGCGTCGCGCACCGCGCGGCTCTCGACGCTAGTGACCCCGACCGGCACCGAGATCATGACCTCCGGCTTGAAGAACGGCATCCGGCCGCACACCTTGGTGATG
>JBJYWW010000095.1:0-2996 GCA_046259645.1 Anaerolineae bacterium | reverse complement strand
CGAAGACGGCTAGGTAGCCGTCACCCATGAAGCGCGTCACCCTGCCGCCGTGCGAGAGGACCGGTCCGGCCAGGCGCTGGAGCGCCGAGTCCATGACCGCCATCGCCTCCTCCGGGTCGAGGTCGCGCAGGAGACGGGTTGAGCCCACGACGTCGACGAAGACCACTGTGGCGAGCCGTCGGCGGGTGCCGGAACGGTCGGCGTCCTGGATCTGATCGAGCTGGGCGCGCAGCGCAGCGATCGTCGTGTCGACGATGGCGTCACCCAGGGACCCTCGAAGCTGCTCCTGGGCGGCAATAGCGGCCAGCAGCTTGTCGCGAGCAGCCTGCTCGTCGGCGGTCATGCATTAGCGCGCAGCGCGCATCGCGCGCTGACGCCGCCCCGCTCGGTCGTCGCCATCACGGTCCCCGGTACGACTCGTCGGCCGCGCGGACATGAGCGCGCGCCTTGCTGATCCGGAGTGAGCCGCGTCTACGATACGTGAGGCGGCGGCCGATTAGCAAGGCGCGCGTTCAGCCCTCGATTAGCCTGCCGTCGGAGACCACGCACCCTGCCCTGCGATGGGCGCAGTCCTCTCAGCTCGTTCTTGCCGCCGGCTGCCGCGCCGGACAAGGGGCTTGCTCTGACCCCGCTCCCTCCGGCTCAGCTTACCGTTGCCGCTTGAAGCGCAACGTCGTCGCCAGCAGCGTGCCGTCCGACTGGGTCTTGGCCACGGCGTCCACCTGCAGGCCCACCGGGTCGTCGTCTGCGTCCAGTCCGACGATCTTGGAGTGCTCGTCTACCGTGAGCTCGACGGCGTCCTCGTCCTCGCCCGGATCGATCGTCCAGACCGAACCGTCGTCACTCACTGCAGCGACCTCACCGGAGACGTGCACTGCCCGGTGGTCGTCTCCGCTGCCGCTCCTCTCGTTCGGCGCTGGCCGCACCTGGATGCTCCGCGCCTCCCAACCGTCGGCGCTGCTGTACGCGTACACGCATGCCGACCCGCCCACCTCCGGCTGAACGTGCCGTGGGCTGATGCGCGTCTTCGCGGTAGCCTCAAACGTGAACTCGCCACCGTCCGGGCCAGTGACCGTCCACGCACCGTCCTGCGGATCATCTGGAAGCGCTGAGATCTCGCCGCACACATGGCGCTTGCGCCGCTCAGGAGCAGCTTTCAACACGAGAACGAGGGCCGGGTACGGATCGCCTTCCGTCGTCGGCTGCGTGACCAGAGCAGTGGCCCGCATGCCTTCGGCCGGCGTGGCGCCGCGCGGCACGACTCGCGTGGCGTCACCTACGCTGACCAATGCCGTGTCCACGGAGCCGTCTGGAGCCGTGCCGCGACTTATCGTCAGCAGCACCGCCGAGTCATCACCCCCTACCGCGGTGATCTCACCGCGGATCACCAACCTTCGGTGACCGTTGCCGTCGGCTTCCTGCGCCGAGGTCTGTGTCGCGATCGCGAGCGATGCAACGATCGCCGCGAACGCCAAGAGTCCCAGGACCAATGATCTGCGAGCTAGCATGAACCGCACTCCTCAATAGCTTTCAGCCAGAGCCGTCCGGCCCTTCCGCACATGAAGACGACCGCTCCCCGTGTCGAGATATGGCGCTCGCCAGGACGGAGTTGCCGCGGCCCTCGATCCGCGGCCTGCCCGTCCCCGCCCCGCTGCGCCGATTGCCGTTCTGCAACAGCGCTGATACGGTATGTCGCCTTCGCTTCGGTCCGCTGGCACTCCAGCCGACCACCAGCCTGAGGAGCCGGGAGACGATGTCACTCATGCCTTCGAAACGCGCTTGGTTCGTACTGCTGGCGATTCCGCTGATCGTCTTGCTGAGCACGGCCGCGGCGACGTCGGCGCCGGCTTCGCAGATCCCCGACTCTGACCAGATCCGCACGGCGGCCGAGAGCGGTATGGCCGCCGGCGGAGACGCCCCCATCGCCGCCGACTTCGACGGGGCCGGGGAAGCTGCGACTCCGCTACAGATGCTGGCGCAGATGGCCGACGCGCCGCCGTCGGCCAAGCTGGCGCCCGCGCTGCGGGCCGCGGATGCTGGCCAGGGCAACGACCGGCTGCTGATCGTCGTGGTCTCGGCCGCGCCGGTCGACCTCAGCGGGTTCGCGGAGCGGGTGCACAGCTTCACATGGCCGGCCGGGGAGTACGTCTCGATGCTTCGGGCGCGGTCGTCGGACTTGCTGGACATCGCCGCCCTTGACGGCGTGGCGCAGGTGACGTCCGGAGAGGTCGATCTGCTTGCGCAGCCGGGCGGGCCGGTTCAGATTCCGTCGGAGCTGCTCGCTGCGCCACTGGCCGGAGCCGAGGTCGACGGCGTCCCAGCCAGCGAGCTTGCCTCTGCCGGCGCAGCACCCGGCGACCCTGTGGCGCGCCGCGACGGCGACGGCGGCGAGGGCGACCTGCTCGGATGGCACGACGCGCTGGAAGGCCACAGCGCGGCCGAGGCGTGGGCGATGGGGTACCGTGGCGAGGGAGTGCTTGTCGGCGTCCTCGACACCGGCGTCGACTTCGCTCATCAGGACCTGCAGGGCACGTGGCGGACCCTCCCCGACGGCCACGCGTACGAGGGCTGGCCGCAGGTCTACGACCCGACTTCGGCATACCTCTACGCCACCGCGCGCGCCGTTGACGACGACACGGAGCTGCTGCGATCGGCCTTGGGCGGGCTGATCGAGATGTACCAGGAGTCGGAGGTCTCCGAGGAGGACCGCGACGGCGAGACCGTCAACACGGCCTGCTTCCAACCCCTGCTCGGGCCGCTGAACGGCACCGACCGGACCCTTGCCGATGAAGCCTGCGACTTCGTGGTCCCTAATTCCAAGGGCGGCGTGGTGCGCTTCGGGCATCATCCGGACCGCAACCTGGCCGGAATCAGGAGCCCGGGCGGGCCGCCAGCGACGCGCGTCGGCGAGTTCGTGGGCGTGCTGCTTGTCGATGCCAACGAGGCCGGCACCTTCGACACCGTGTACGTCGACCTCGACTCAGATCACGACTTCA
>JBJYWW010000094.1:5952-12381 GCA_046259645.1 Anaerolineae bacterium | reverse complement strand
TGCCGTCGATAGTGGCCGCCGTCTCGAGCGAGATCCGCTCCGGCGACTGCAGCGTCGAGCCTGTGCTCATGGTGACGTACAGCGTGTAGTCGGTATCGACCGCGCCGTTGACAGTGAGCAAGTACGAGCCGTCCGTGGGCAGCTGGAGGACAGCCTCCGGTACCGCGTCGGCCAGCACGGCGCCGTCCGGGCCGCGCACTGTCAGGGACACCGTTCCGGACGGGCGTCGGCCGAAGGACACGAGCATCACCTGGCCCGCCTCGCCGCGCACGACGTGGTGCGCGGCTCCCCCTGCCGACACCGTGCCTGGCACCTCCGTGTAGGCACGTTCCGGGTCGATCTCCACCGGCGTGGCGGCCAGTGATCCGTACTGGCCCGACAGGCCGCCGTCGCCAGCGTCCCCTACCGCGCCGTGGCCAAGGGCACCGCGGCCTTGCGCGCTGCCGTCCCCGCCAGCTCCCGAGTCGCTTGCGGCTGAGGTGCCGTCGGCGTTGTCGGGCCTGTCGCTGCAACCAGCGGTCGCGAGCGGGGGCAGCGCAGTCGCGGCGGCGAGCGCCACGACTGCACCGAACCGGGCGAGCGAACCCACTGCCGCCGGCATACGTCGGTGGTTCGGCTGATCGGGGGCCGGTGCCATGGCAGTCCTTCGACAAAGGCGGATGACTGCATGCTACAGAAGCGTCCGCCCTCAGGCCAGTCGGGACGGCAACGCCCGACGGGCGGCATGTCGCAGACGTGGCGCTGACGCCGTGGGGCGCCGAGCGTCGCGCGGATATGCTGAGGCATGCCACCCAACGTCAAGGAGACAGCAGAAATGGATGTTGAGCTCTCGTGGGGGAGGCGCCGTGGATGGCACGCGCTTGGTCTTGTAGCGCTGGCCGTCGTCGCCGTCGCGGCGGCGGTCGCCGCGCACGTTCTCTGGCATGGCGAGACCAGCGCCGAGCCGATCGTGCCCGAGGGACTGGCCGTAGCGCGGCGCGTGGGGCGGGCGGCAGACGTGGTGGCGTGGGACGGCCAAGCCTGGCAGGTGGTCGTCCCTCCCGCGGCGCTGCCACCCGTCGACCTAGACGAGCACCAGCTTGCGCCGACCATCCGAGCCCTGGTTCCGGCGCCCGGCCACGACGCGTACGCGCTGCTCGTGCTTCGATGCGTGCCAGGCCTCGAGGAGACCGGCGGCTGCACGGCGGCGGGCGAGGTGTACGACGTTCGGACGGGCGAGCTGACGGACATCGACGACGATCCGGTGGCGCCGATTGGCTGGCTCGACGACCAGCACCTGGTCGTGGCCCAGCCGGTGCTCGGTCAAGGTGCCGTCTACGATCTGGCGTCCGGCACGCTGACGACGCTGCCGGCGCCCGACCGTGAGTACACGTTGCCGCGCTCACCGGACGCCCTGTCCGCGGAGACGGGCAGCGTGGCGTTCTCGAGCGCGACGGGTGAAGGTCTCATGCGGTTGGCGTCGGGCGCGACGACCTGGCTGGGCGGGGTGCCCTCGAGCCACAACACGCCGTGGCTCGCCATCGCTCCCACCAGCGGGACGGTGGCAGCGGTGCGAATAGCAGAGGGGCGCGACAACCCTCTCGGGGCAGGTACTCTGACGCTTCACGATGGCACGGGGCGGCAACTGGAGTCACTCACGCCGGACGGGTTCGTCGATCACGAGCCGGCCTGGTCCGCCGACGGTGAGCTGCTGGCCTTCCTCCGCACCGCCACGGGCGACGTGCTTGGGGTCGACGTGGAGTCCGGTGACGACGCAGTCCCCCCGACGTCAGTCGTGGTGCGCGACGTCGGTACCGGCGAAGAGCGCGTGGCGGCCACGGCCGATGCCGGTCGGCAGTCGCTCCTGATACCCGGCGCGGGGTTGACGGCCGTGTTCCTTCAGGACGACGGCGATGCGCTGCGCGCCTTCGGCGTCGACACGCGTGGAGGGCAGCCGAGCCCGCTCGGGGCGGCTGGCGACGAGCATACGGCGCTGGGATGGGCGGCGCGATGAGAGGGCAAGCGAAATCACTGATGACCCGATCGATGCCGTCTGTCCTCTTCGCTGCCGCGATGGCGGTGGCGGCGACCCTCCTGATGTCGGGGCGAACCGCCGAGGCTGCGCCGGTCTGGCACTTCCCGTTCTCATATGGCGATGCGTGGCGCGTGTCGTGCGGTTACGGCTGCTATATGCATCGCGGCGAGGCGTACTACGGGCTGGACTTCAACTGGGGCCCGGAGCCCGACGCCGACTGCGGCCGCTCAGCGCTGGCTGTGGCCAACGGCTATGTCACCAGCTCGTCGTGCGACGACTGGTACGCCAACCTCGGCTATGGCTGCTACGTCAAGCTGTGGCACGCGGGCGGCCAGAGCTCGATCTACGCGCACCTGCAGCGCGGCAGCGGGAGCTCAAAGGGCAGTCTCGCGTGCCTCGGGTGGCGCATCGGCCGCGTCGGAAAGGAGGGCGATGGCGCCGTGACGTGCCACCTGCACTTCCACATGGTAGAGGGCGGAGGCGCCTACAAGCCGGAGCCAATGTACGGTCGGCGCGGCTGGAGCTCGTCCTGCCAGAACCTGACGAAGCTGCGCCAGGAGACGTACGTCTCGTGCACCGGCTGGGGGTGCGAGAACCCGCAGTGAGTCCTGGTCCTCCTATCCGGTCCTGCCCCAGTGGTCCGAGGCGGCGCCGAAGCACTGGTAGCGGCGCCGACTCGGGGGGACGTTTGGGGGACGATCGAGTAGTACACTGTCGGCGACGCTGCTGTGCAGCGCCGGTTGGCATGTGCCTGGTGGTCGTGGCGCGACGTGGCTGAGTGCCGGCTTGATCCGCAAGCCCAGTGCCGCATTGGATGGTCCGCAAGCGCCACGGCCGCCGATCCGTACTCGAAAGGAGAGGGATGGTGACGCTTCCTGCAAAGCGACGATGGGCCCTCCTTGTCGGCTGGGTGGTGATCATCGCCGCGCTGATCGGGACGAGCCTGTGGGCGGTGTCGCGGCCCGTGGCCGCCCAAACGGGCGACGAGCCGACGAACGGCTGCTACGCCGACGTTGAGAGCGCCGCGGTGCCGGACACCGTGCGGATCTGCGATCCGTCTGATGTCCAGGTGGTCGCGGCGCCGACGTGCCCCGCGTGCCCCGGCGGCGTGCACGTGGTGTTCATCCAGCGCGAGCAAGCCACCGCCGGCAAGTGGCAGGGGACAGCCGCGATGGGCGCGCTCGACAAGCTCGAGCAGCTGTTCGGTGACGAGGAAGGCAAGCTGCAAGCGGCCGTCGTGCACTACGGTCCCGGCACGGTGCGTACGGCAGTCAAGATGACCGACAATATGGGTCAGGTGCGCAGCTCGCTCAACCGCGCCCGGACCGTGGACAACCCGCCCGACCACAACGCGGTCGGCAACGCTGCGTCGCGCGAAGCCATCAAGCAGTTGAAGACGGCACGCGAGGACAGCGAGCCGATCATGCCCTGCGAGATGGTAATCTTCTTCGCCCAGGACAGCCCGTGCCCTAGCTGAGGTGTCCAACCTACCGCCGTTGGCGGTAGCACGTTGCCCGAAGCCGCGCGGATGATCCACAACGAGAAGATCACGATGCTGGTCGGCTGCACCAAGCCCGACCTGTGCGACGACACCAAGAAGATGCCCGCCTCGGGCAACCTGTTCGTCGAGGCGCCCCGCCAGGGGCAGCTCGAGCGCATGATCGACGACGAGTACGGTCGGGAACTCGCCGACTCCGGGCTCGCCGAGTTCAACATGACGCAGCTGATGCCCACGGGCCTCGAGCTTGTACCCGATTCGGCCGACCCGGTGCCCGAGATAGAGGACGTCGACGGCCAGATCCAGCTGAGCTGGAACTGGGCCGACGAGGCCGCTACGGGCGCCCACACGGTGACCTATCAGGTCAAGCCGCTGGAGGAAGGGGTCTGGGAGATCGGTGGGGAGATGCGTTTCCTCGACGTCTCAGACCTGGGGCGAACGCTGCTGTTGCCTGCGCAGCCGATAACGGTCTCCGGCATCTGCGAGCCGGAGGTCACGCCACCGACGCCGACGTTCACGCCCGAGCCGGCTACGGCGACCTTCACGCCGAAGCCGCCGACGGCCACCGACATCCCGCCGTCTCCGACGCCGCTGCCCGCGCCGATCTTCATCCCGATCACGCTCAAGGAGAGGTGCCTCCCGGACGAGCGACTGGGGGACATCGCGCTGGTCATCGACATGTCATCGAGCATGGACCGGCTCACCGCGGACGGCGTGCCGAAGAAGCAGGCGGTGGTCGACGCGGCCAAGCTGTTCGTCGGCAGCCTCGACTTCACGCCCAACTCGCTTGACCAGAACGACCAGGTGGCCGTTATCGGCTTCAACCAGACGGCGTGGATCCAGCAGTCGCTGACGAACGACGCGGTTGCAGTGGAGGCGTCACTCGAGGCGCTCGAGCAGCGGATGGACCACGGGACGCGGCTAGATCTGGCGTTCCAGGTCGGTGCCGAGGCCCTGTCCAGCGACCTCCGCAAGGCCAGCAACACGCCGGTGATCATCCTTCTCACGGACGGCATGCCCAACCTGGTGCCGCCTGATCCGGACACCGGCAGCGTCGAGGACACGGTCATCGCCGCCGCCGATGCCGCGAAGGACGCCGGCATCACGATCTACACCATCGGCTTCGGCAACCCGGACGAATCGGCCGACCCGGAGGACCGGGTCAACGCCGAGTTGCTGGAGCAGTGCGCGAGCCGCCCCTCCAACGCCTACATCGACCCCCGTGCCGACCGGCTGATGGAGATCTACCGCGAGATAGCGGACGTCTTCACGTGTCCGACGGGTCGCCACGACTGGAGCCAGCCCTGGCCCTAAGCCGTGACGTGGTTTTCGTCGGCTAGCTAGCAGCCGACATCTAGCGCCCCCGCCGCAGCGGATCCGGCGGGGGCGCGTGCTCTGTTGGCACCGTGCGCTACTGAATTGTGCGCAAGCAGCGTGCCAGTCGTTCGCCAGCGTCAGAGCCGCGGGCTATCCTGGCTGCGCCGGCCATTCGATGCCCCACCAGGCCGGCGCCAGCTCCGCGGGGACACGGCGTGCTGCAGATTCGGCTTCTCGGCCCCATGCATGTGAGCCACGCGGGCCGAGACCTCGGGCGGCCCGCGCGCCGCGACGTGCGGTTGATCCTCGCCTACCTGCTCCTGCACCGGGGGCAGGAGGTGGCGCGAGACGTCGTTGCCGCGGCGGTCTGGCCCCAGGCCGATGACCAGGTGGCGCTGGCGCGCCTGCGGCGCGGCGTGCACCGCGTCCTGTCGGACCTGCCGCAAGCGCCCGGCGAGCCGTGGATCACCAGGACCAGGCAGACGCTGCAGTGGAACTCGCGCGCCGAATACAGCCTCGATCTCGACGAGGTCGAGTCGCTGTGGCGGCGCTCGCTGCGCCCGGCAGGACACGATCCCGGCCGTGTTCGGGAGGATCTGGCGCGCCTTACGGAGCTCATGCGCGGCGACCTGCTCGAGGGGGACGACGAGGAGTGGATCGAGAGCGACCGGGCCAGGTGCACGCGGCGATTCGGCGAGGCGATCGACCGGCTGGCCGATTCCGCGGAGCGCCTGGGCGACACGGACACCGCCATCGTTGCCGGGCGGCGCCTGCTGGAGCACGAGCCGCTGCGCGAGGACGCCCATCGGCGCTTGATGCGCTTGTATCACCAAGGCGGAGACACATCGGCCGCCCTGGGTCAGTTCGAGCGCTGCCGGGAGGTCTTGCGAGCCGAGCTTGGCGTGGCGCCACACGCGCTCACCGAGGCGCTCGCGGCAACCATCCGGACGGGAGCACCCGCGCGAGGGATGGCCGCCCGATCGCCGGCCGGGGACACGCCGACGGCTGGCACGCGGACTGCGGGCCAGCCGTCGGCCGGCGGCGCGCCGGCGGCTCCACTGCGGTTGCGTGCGCCGGACCGATTCGTCGGTCGCCATGCCGAGCTGACCGAGGCGGCGCGGAGGCTGTCTCACGACAGGCTCGTCGTGCTGACCGGACCGCCCGGCTGCGGCAAGTCGCGGTTGGCGCTCGAGCTCGCCACGGAGCTTGGCTCGGACTCGCGCTACCGGCCGCAGTACGTTGACCTGGGTGCCTGCGTCACGCCTGACGACGTCTTGCGCAGCGCGTCCGAAGCAGTCACGGGGCGGCGGGACGCTACTCTGGCCGACGTTGCGGCGGCGATGGGCGACGGGCGCACGCTGCTGGTCCTTGACAACTGCGAGCGAGTCGCCGACGGGGCTGCGGCGGTGATCGGGTCGCTGCTTTGGTCCACTCCGGGGCTGCGCGTGCTGGCCACCTCGCGTTCGCCGATCGACCAGCCGGCGGCGGCGATCTGGCGCATCGGGGGGCTCGAGGCCAAGGATGCCGTGAGCCTGTTCCTCGACCGGGCCGAGCACACCGGCGCGGCTCTGCGGGTTGCGGGAGGCACTGGCGCCGCAGT
>JBJYWW010000094.1:0-5852 GCA_046259645.1 Anaerolineae bacterium | reverse complement strand
GACGCCGGAGCCTCGCCGGGCGGCTCCGGGCCGCGGACGGCCGACATCCGCGCGATCTGCGAGCGCCTCGCCTGCTTGCCTCTGGCGATCGAGCTGGCCGCGGGGCACACTGCCGTGCTGTCTCCGGCCGAGATCAGCCTCGAGCTTGATGACCTCCCGCGGCTCCTCACCGCCGAGTCGCCGCCAGGCATGGCACGGCACCGGAGCATGTGCCAGGCGGTCGCCGCCAGCCGTGATCTCATCGATGACACCGATCGGCGCGTGCTGAGGCGCCTGTGCGCTGTTGGCCCGACAACTTGGCCGATCGCGGCGGTGACCGGAGCGCTGCCCGGCGGCCGCTGGGCGGCGCTGCATGCGCTCGAGCGGCTGGTCGAGCACAGCCTCGTGGAGGTGGTGCCATCGGCGGGCGTCGGCACCCAGTACCGCGTGCCCGAGCCCGTGTGGGCCTGCGTGCGCCGCGCGTGGTCGGCGGAGCCCACATCTCTATAGCCGCTGCGCGGGCTTGGCTGTATCCTCAGCCGCCACGTGCCCATCGTCAGCCGCGAGCGCCAACCGCGACAGCCGCCTGCCGATCGTCCGGACGACGTCCGGAGCGCCCCGGAGACCTAGGAGCCGACAATGACAGTGCGGCCGGCGTCAGATGCCGTCTTCACGCGCAACGGGGTCAGGCTCGGCAATCGCCGGTTCGGGATCGGCGAGATCGCCGTCATGGCAGTGTTCACGATGCTCGTGGCCAGCTGGGCCCTCATCCGGTACTTCCCGGCGGCGGAGATTGCACGCGACATCTTCCTGGCCGGCTTCGTTGGCGGGTTCACCAACACGGTCGCCATCCGGATGCTCTTCACGCACTACTGGTATCTGCCGGGCTCCGGCGTCCTCCTCAAGGAGAAGGACGCAATCGTCCTGTCGCTGGCGGACACGATGGAAGAGCACATCCTCAACCCGGACCTGATCGCGGGAAAGGTGCACGAGCTGGAGGCGAACTTCGAACCGGCAGGCGCCGCGTCTGTCGCGAACGCGGTCCTCGACGAGATCCGCCCCGACCTGGTCGCCTACGCCAACGCACCGGCGCAGCGCGAACGGTTGGTTGCCGCGCTCCGCGAGGAAGGCGGGTTCTGGGGCGGCATGGCCAACTCGCTGGGGCTCATGACATACGACGAGGTGGCGGACCGATTCGCGGCAGGGCTGTCGACCCAAGTCGCGGCCTTCGAGATCACGGAGGACATGGTCGAGAGCGCGCTCGCGCACATCGGCTCGCTCGACGACTTCGTGCTGAAGCCTGGCAACCCGCTGCTGGTGAAGCACTACGGCACCGAGCTGTCGCTCGCTCAGCTTGTGTTCGAGAAGCTCGATGCCAAGCAGCTGGTCGTCGACAAGCTGTCGGCCTACGACGCAGGCGAGATCAGGGACATCATCGCGCGCAACATCCGCGAGCACCTGGCGTGGCTCGAGGTGTTCGGGGTGATCCTCGGCATGGCGTTCGCGACCGTTGCCGCGATAGTCGACGCCCTGCTCTGACGAGGGGGACTAGCCGACCGCGGCCTCCTCGGCCGTCTGTCGCCTCATCGCCTCGAGCACTGCGCCGAGAGCCTTGTCGGCCGGGACGCCGGCCAGCTTGCGGCGAAGCGAGTGCACCTGCTGCAGCGCCTGCGGCTCGAGCAGCAGCTCCTCGCGACGAGTGCCGGACCGCTCGATGTTGATCGCCGGGTAGAGCCGGAGCTCGGCCAGCTTGCGGTCCAGGTGCACCTCCATGTTGCCGGTGCCCTTGAACTCCTCGTAGACAACGTCGTCCATCTTGCTGCCGGTGTCCACAAGGCACGTCGCCAGCATGGTCAGGCTGCCGGCCTCCTCCGTGGCCCGGGCAGCGCCAAAGACCTGCCGCACAGGGTGCAGGGCGGCCGCGTCCATGCCTCCCGACATCGTCCTGCTGCTGCCCTTCAGCGACAGGTTGTGCGCCCGCGCCAAGCGCGTCAGGCTGTCGACTAGAACCACCGCGTGCCGGTTCTCCTCGACGAGACGCTTGGCGTGCTCGACTCCCAGGGTCGCCACGCGGATGTGCTCGGAGCTTGGCATGTCGAGGTCCGCGGCAAGTGTCATGCCCTTGACCGCTCGGCGCAGCTCGGTCACCTCCTCGGGCCGCTCGGCCACGAGGCACACGATCATCTCGATGTCCTTGTCGTGCGACAGCCCAGAGGCGATGTCCTTGAGGATCGTAGTCTTGCCGGCCTTCGGCGGCGCGACGATCAACCCCCGCTGGCCCCGGCCGACCGGGGCGATGATGTCGAGGAGGCGCCCGGTGACGTCGCCGGGCGTCGGTCCCAGATGAAGGGGTACGTCGGGATGGACGGCGGTCAGGCGGTCGAAGTCCACGCGGTCGGCCAAACCCACCGGCTCGTGGCCGTTGACCTTCACGACCGTCACGACAGTCTGGCCCTTGGCGACGCCCTCCACGAGATCGCCGACACGCAGTCCCAGCTCGCGGACGGTCTGCACTGGGACGGTCGGGTCACCCTTGCGGGCAAGAGCCTCGTGTCGTAGGATGCCGGCGCCGTTGCGCGTGATCTCGAGCAGTCCGGAGACCTCGCGCTCGCGCCCCTGCGCGGCCTGCTGGTTTGTTCCGCCCTTGCGACCTCGCGGGCTGCGGCGCCGGCCGCGCCTGCGCCCGGACTTGCCGCTTTGCTGACCGCCTTGCTGACCGCCGCTTTGGCTGCGTTGGTTGCTCTGTCGGCCGCCCTGCTGCTTGCCGCCTTGGCTGCCTTGCTGGCCGCCCTGCTGCTTGCCGCCTTGGCTGCCTTGCTGGCCGCCCTGCTGCTGGCCGCCTTGGCTGCCTTGCTGGCCGCCCTGCTGCTTGCTGCCTTGGCTGCCCTGCTGGCCGCCTTGCTGCTGCCTGCCTTGGCTGCCTTGCTGGCCGCCAGTCTGGCCGGTCTGCTGGGCGCGTTGCCGGCCGACATCCTGGCCGCTGTGCTGCGATCGCCCGCCTTCGGTGAGCGCCGCGGAGTTGATGCCGGTGTAGCCCTCGGCCGCGTCAGTCGAGTCAGACACGATCACGCACCCCCTGTCGGGTTCGAGTCAAGCGCCGCCTCCGCTACTCGACCACGACATGCTGCATCACGATGTCGTCGTGAGGCTTGTCGCTGGCGTTACGGGAGGCGTTCGAGATGGCGTCCGCCACTTCTTGGCCTGCCGTCACCCGGCCGAACGCGGTGTACTGCCCGTCCAGCCAGTCGCAATCGGACACGCACACGAAGAACTGCGATCCGGCGCTGTCGGGGTCAGCCGAGCGCGCCATGCCGAGCGTGCCCTTCTTGAAGCTGGCGTCGTTGAACTCCGCAACCACGTTCCAGCCCGGACCGCCTGTGCCCGTGCCGTCCGGGCAGCCGGTCTGGATCATGAAGTTAGGGATCACGCGATGGAAGATCAGGCCGTCGAAGAAGCCATCGCTGGCCAGCTTCTTGAAGTTCTCGACGTGCTTGGGCGCCTTGTCCGGCCATAGCTCGAGCTCGATACTCCCGAGGTCGGTCTCGATGGTCACCTTCTCTGAGGACATGTCAGCGTCCCTTCAATGTGTGCGTCGACGCGGCGACCGACACGCAGGCATGCTCCGGACCCGCCGAGGCGGAGCCGCACGGTTCGGGCGCGACGTGGCGCAAGTTGAACCTAGTCCGGAACGGGCAGGCCCGAGAAGCTGTGGCCGCGCTGCCCGCTCGGGAAGGCCGCGCTCATACCAGAGTCGCACGACTCGGTGCGCGGCGGGCGGCAAGCGCGCCGGCCTCAGACGCTCAGCGTGCGACACACGTCGCACGAAAGGGAGAACTAGGCGCGTAGCAGCCTAGAGTTGCGGGGCCTGCGGGCTTCAGTCTACTACGTTTGTGGTGCCGGCGCAACGTCTGTTGCCTCGCCGATGTCAGGCTCGATTCCCATGCAGACGCTCAGGCCGGGGGGCGGGCAGGGATCGGGCAGGGGTCGGCGGAGGCGCTGCTGGAGCCCCTGCGGGAGCGCCCGCGCGGGCGGCAGTATTGCGCTCCCTCGGCGACGTCCGCGTCGAGCTCGCCAGGCGCAGCTCAGTCAAGCCACAGCGGCACGATGGCGAATGCGTCGACGTCGACCAGGCCCTGGTCGGTCAGCTTCAAGCGGGGTATCACCTCGAGCGCCAAGAAGCTGAGCGCCATGAACGGATCGTGCAGCTGGGAGCCAAGCGACCGCGCGGCCTGAAGCGCCTGCTCCATCTGGTCGCGAACGGTCTCGATCGGCGCGGTGCTCATCAATCCGGCCAACGGCAGCGGCACTTCCGCCAGCACCGCGCCTGCGTCCGCCACAGCCATGCCGCCGCCTAGCTCGGCCACGTGCCGGGCCGCGGTCAGCATGGACTCATCGTCGGCGCCAACGACCACCAGGTTGTGGTTATCGTGCGCCACGGATGTCGCGATGGCGCCCCGCCGGAGGCCAAGGCCCTCGACGAAGCCGTGGCCAACCGTGCCCGCCAGCCCGTGACGCTCGATCACGGCCATCTTCAGGAGGTCGCGGTCAGGGTCGGCGATTGCCAGGCCGTTGCGGATCGTCGCCTCACGCTCGAGGCTCGTGGTCAGGAGCTGGTTCGGCACCACGCCGATCACCCGCATGCGCGATCCGGCGACCGGAACGCGGAGGTCGACGCGATCCCAATCGACGGTTACCGAGTTCGGGGGCTCTATCGGCCGTGCCGCGCGGACGCCTTCGGGACTGCTGCCGGTGCCGATCGCGCCGCTGCCCGCGGGCGTGGCGTGCGCGTCGGCCGCGCCGGCCGTCATGTACTCACCGTCCCGGGCGACCACGGCGCCGCCGCTGAACACCAGATGCGGCCGCGGCGCGTCGAGCTCACGGAACACGATCAGGTCGGCTCGCCGGCCAGGCGTGATCGAGCCGCGATCCCGCAGGCCGAAGTAGACGGCTGTGTTGTGGGTGGCCATGCGCAAGGCCGCCACCGGCCCGCAGCCGGCGGCGATCGCGGTGCGCACGAGGTGGTCGATGTGGCCGTCGCCCAGCAGGTCGGCCGGCTGGCGGTCGTCCGTGCAGAGGCATACGCGGTCGCGCGTCGCGTCGGTGACCGCCGGCAGCAGGTCGAGCAGGTTGCGGGCGTTCGTCGCCTGCCTCAGGAACACAGTCATCCCGAGCCGTAGCTTTTCGCGCGCTTCGTCGGCTGTCGTGCACTCGTGATCCGAGCCTATGCCGGCCGCGATGTATGCGTTGAGCTCGCGCCCCGCTAGCCCTGGAGCGTGCCCGTCGACCACGCGGCCCTCGAACGCTGCTAGCTTGGCCATCACACTCGGGTCGCCGCCGACGACGCCGGGGAAGTTCATAACCTCGCCGAGACCGAGGACGCGCGGATGACCGAGCAGGGGCGCCAGGTCCGCGGCGGAGAGCGTGGCGCCCGACGTGGCCATGTGGGTGGCGGGAACGCACGACGGCGCCATCACGAAGACGCTGAGCGGACTTCCCGCGCTGTCGTCGAGCATCAGCTGGATGCCGGGAACCCCCATCACGTTGGCGATCTCGTGCGGGTCGGCGATGACGCTCGTCGTTCCGCGCGGCACCACCGCGGCTGCGTAGCGGGACGGCACGACCATGCTGCTCTCGATGTGGACGTGCGCGTCGATCAGGCCGGGCGCGACGTATGCGCCCGCGAGGTCCATCACCTCTCGCCCGTCGTACGGTCCGAGTCCCGCGATGCGCGTGCCGGCGATCGCTATGTCGGTCTCCAGGATCTCGCCCGTGAGAACGTTCACGACGCGACCGCCACGCAGCACCAGGTCGGCCGGCTGGTCGCCGCGCGCCACCGCGATCAGGTCTTCACGACGCATCGTCCACTCCTGTCG
>JBJYWW010000093.1:3010-14441 GCA_046259645.1 Anaerolineae bacterium | reverse complement strand
GACGATCACCGCGTAGTCGGCGGCATGCGCCTTGTTGAAGCCGTATCGGGCGAATGTCTCGATGTCGTCGAATAACTCGCCCGCCGTCTTCTTGGGGATGCCGTTGCTGACGGCGCCCTCTACGAACTTCTCCCTGTGCCGGAGCAGCTTCTCCTTGATCTTCTTGCCCACCGCCTTGCGGATCGTGTCGGCCTCGCCCGCGTTGTACCCGGCCAGATCACGGGCGATGCGGATGATCTGCTCCTGGTAGACGCAGATCCCGTAGGTCTCGGCCAGGATCTGCTCCAGCAGCGGGTGGCGATAGGTGATCTCCTCGTCGCCGTGCAGGCGGGCGATGTAGGCGGGGATGTAGTCCATCGGTCCCGGCCGGTAGAGGGCGACGGCGGCCACGACGTGCTCGAACTGCTGCGGCTTCATCTGGCGCAGCATCTTGCGCATGCCGGCGCCCTCGACCTGGAACACCCCGGTCACGTTCCCGCTCGACAGCAGCTCGTAGATCGACGGGTCGTCGAGCGGGATGTTGTCGAGCGTGTAGCGCACGCCGTGGTTGAGCTCGATCAGCTCGGCCGCCCTCCGCAGCACGGTCAGCGTCGACAACCCGAGGAAGTCCACCTTCAGCAGGCCCAGCCGATCGACGTCCTTCATCGCGAACTGCGTCACCGGCAGCGGGGGCTGCTCGTCCGCGGCGGCGTGCGTCGGGCGATGCAGCGGCACGTACTCGACCAGCGGTCGATCCGCGATGACCACCCCCGCGGCGTGCGTCGATGCGTGCCGCGTGACGCCCTCGATGGCACGCGCCGTGTCGATGAGGTGGCGCACCTCGTCGTTCTTCCCGTAGAGCTCGGCGAGCTCGCCGCGGTAGAACTCGTTGGCGGAATCGCGGTCCTGGCCCGGCTCGCGCAGCACGTCGTCGATGCCGCACGGCTTGCCCGGGATGGCCGGCACTATCCGCGCCACCTGGTCGACAAGGTCGAGCTGCATGTCGAGGGCTCGGCCGGCGTCGCGAATAGCCGCTCGCGCCCCGAGCGTGCCGAAGGTGATTATCTGCGCCACGCGGTCATGGCCGTACTTGTCGAACGTGTACCTGATCAGGTCGTCCCGCTGGTCGTCCGGGAAGTCCAGGTCGATGTCGGGCATGGAGACGCGCGACGGGTTCAGGAAGCGCTCGAATATCAGGTTGTGAGCGATCGGGTCGATGCTCGTCACCCCGAGGACATAGGCCACGATCGAGCCGGCGCCCGAGCCGCGGACGTTCCACCAGATGCCCTGGCGCCGAGCGTGGCGGCAAAGGTCCCAGACGATCAGGAAGTAGTCGTCGAAGCCCATGCCGTGGATGATCTCGAGCTCGTAGTCGAGCCGCTCGCGAATCTCGGACGTGACCGTCGGGTAGCGGTCGCCGAGGCCCGCCTCGCACATCCGGCGAAGGTACGTCTGAGCCGTCTCGCCTTCCGGGACGTCGAAGCGGGGCAGCTTGTATTGGTTGAACGTCAGCTCGACCTCGCACATGTCGGCGATCAGCGACGTGTTGTCGATCGCCTCGGGCAGATCGGGGAACAGAGCGCGCATCTCGTCCTCGGTGCGGAGGTAGAACGAGTCGCCGATGCGCATCCGGTTGGGGTCGACCATGGTGGTACCGGTCTGCACGCACAGAAGCACCTCGTGGGCGTGCGTGTCGGTCGGCAGCGCGTAGTGGACGTCGTTGGTCGCAACCAGCGGCAGGTCCATGTCGCGGGCCATGCCGACCAGGTGCCTGTTCAGCTCGGGGATGAAGTCGAGGTCGTGGTTCTGCACCTCGACGAAGAACCGCTCGCCGAACACGTCCCGGTGCCAGGCGAGGGACTTGCGCGCCTTGTCCAATTGCCCGGTCAAGATGTAGTCCGCGATCTCGGCCGACGGGCAGCCCGACAGGATGATCAGCCCGTCGCTATGCTGCTCGAGCAGCTCGTGATCGACGCGCGGCCGGTAGTAGAAACCTTCGAGCTGGGCCCGGCTGACAAGCTCCAGCAGGTTGCGGTAGCCGGTCTCGTTCGCTGCGAGCGCGGTCAGATGGTACGATCGCCGGTCCAGCTTCGAATCGCGGTCGTGCCGCGTACGCTTCGCGACGTAGAGCTCGCAGCCCAGGATCGGCTTGATGCCGACCGCGTTCGCCTCCTGGTAGAAGCGAATCGCACCGTACATGACGCCGTGGTCGGTGAGCGCCAGAGCGTCGAAGCCGCGGTCCTTGGCGGTCCTGACCAGATCGGGCACGCGTGCCAGCCCGTCGAGCAGGCTGTACTCGCTGTGGACGTGTAGATGAGTGAAAGACATGGGCGCCGTCGGCTGTGGGGTGCGTCGCTGGTCGCCCAGGCCACCTGTCAGGTGTCCCCTGGGGCGCGCGTCGGCCTGAGAGGCTCGTATCATACCATAGAACGGCCGTTCGACTGGTGGCCCCGCGGGCCAATCCGGGACGAGTTATCCACCACCCGGGTGAACGGAGCGCGTCGTGCCTGAGCTGCCCGAGGTCGAGACCTACGCCCGCGACCTGCGCGAGGTCCTTCCGGGGCGCAGTTTCACCGGCGCTTCGTGCGACTGGCCGAACCAGCTGCCCCGCAACGAGCCGTCGGAGCTCGACGCGCGGGTGCGCGGCCAGCGCGTGGAGAGTGTCGGCCGGCGCGGCAAGTACCTCACGTTCGGGCTCACCGACGATTGGCTGCTGGTGCACCTGAAGATGAGCGGCCGCCTGCGGATCGCCGACGCCGCCGATCCGCCGGACCCTCACGCCCACGTGGTGTTCCGCCTGGACGGCGGCGACGAGCTGCGGTTCCACAATCCCCGCAAGTTCGGCCGCGTGTACCTCCTGGCCGACCCCGACGAGATGCTCGGTGAGCTAGGACCCGAACCGCTCGGCGACGCCTTCACCGCCCGGTGGCTGCGCGAGGCCCTGCGCTCGCGACGTGGCCGGCTCAAGCCGCTGCTGACGGACCAGCGTTTCCTGGCCGGACTCGGCAACATCTACGTCGACGAGTCGCTGTGGCGGGCGCAGTTGCACCCGTTGCAGACCGCCGACTCCCTCACCGACGCGGACTGTCGTCGTCTGCACAGGGCGATCCGGCACGTCCTGGCGCGGGCGATCGAGGCGCGCGGCACCAGCTTCACGCCCACCGGCTATCGCGACCTGACCGGCAACCCGGGTGAGATGCAGGGCACGCTGGCGGTGTTCGGGAGGACCGACCAGCAGTGCCCGGCCTGCGGCTCGCCGATCGTCAAGATGGTGGTCGCAGGGCGCGGCACCCACGTGTGCCCGATCTGCCAGCCCCGGCCGAGTGACGCGTAGCGCGCTCGCGGCGTGGCAAGCGCAGGGCGGCAAGCGCAGGGCAGCAAGCGCAGGGCAGCAAGCGCAGGGCGGCAGGCGCAAGGCAGCAGGCGCAAGGCAGCAGGCGCAGGGCGGCAGGCGCAAGGCAGCAGGTGCCAGGCAGCACGATGCCGGGCGCGACTTGCCATGACCGGAGCGACGTAGTATCCTGGTCACGATAACGTTAAGAGCGGCTGCGCGGCATGGTTGCGCAAGCCGTCTCCAGGCGGCCGACAGGCCGGCCGCGCCGACGCGGCGTGGCGCCAGGAGGGGCGGATGGCTGGACGTGCTCGAGCGCTAGGGCTGGTGGCGATTGCGGCGCTCACCGTGGTCGCCGCGTCCTGCGGCTCCACGACCGGGTCGGTGGACCAGGTGCGCCGCAACGTCAAGCGCGTCCAGTCCATGCTCGGGAGCAGCAACCTGGCCGTGCCGGCCATCGTCTTCGAGGTGCGCCCCGACGGCACCGTCGACAAGGTCGGCGGCTTCAGCGCCGACTTCGTGGACGACGTGTTCGAGGCGCGCTTCGGCTATCCGCTCATAGGCAAGCTCGTCAAGTTCGATCCCGAGCTGGTGGAGCGACTGGACCGCGCCGGCATCCAGCAGGTGACCGTGGCGTCGCGGCCCGAGGGCCTGTTCTTCCTTGTCAACGGGCAGCCGCTGCCCCACCTGGCCTGGGACGCGGAGGCGTTCGACAACCTCGAGGCCCTGGCCTCGATGGTCGTCGAGCCGACCGATCCGGCCCTGGCCGATGACATGTACTCGCTGCTGTCGGAGGACGGCTACGAGCAGGCCCGATGGTGGCTCGAGGCCCTGCGCACGATCAACATGCGCTTCGACATCAAGTTCCCGCAGACCAGGGGCGGGCCGAAGCGCGTCGAGCTGCCGCTGGCCGGCGACGAGGCGTTCGAGGCCGCGCTCACCACCGAGGAGATCGACGAGGAGCCGCTGCAGACGGTCGATCTGATCGTCGACTACAAACCGCTGGTGGACGAGCAAGGACGGACGGCGGCATGGGTGCCGTCCGTCTTCGGCTTGACGACGGTCGAGCTCCAGGCCCTGGCCGAGCCGTTCGACACCGAGGTGCCGGTGCTGCGCATGCGCGACGACGTGCGGATGCGCCTGGAGCACGAGGGCATAGTCGGCGTCGGTCTCGAGGCGCGCAAGGACGGGCTGTTCGTCTCGGTCAACGATAGGCTGCTGCCGCACGTCGCCTGGAACGAGACGACGCTAGTCAACCTGTCGGATTTCCTGGTCCGGATGTTCCCCGAGGGGCTCGAGGACGATGGCGGCGGCGCGGAGTCCGAGGACGCGGTCGACTGGCTCGAAGTTCTCCAGATGTCGGCCCCGATGTACAACGACTACGCGATCGCCGTGCTCTTGCGGTTCCCGGTGGACGCGCCGGCCGTCGACTAGCGCCCCGGCGGGAGGTCGATGACCCGGAGCTCGCGCACGCGAATCAGGCGCGAGGTCACCTGGCGGCACGCCTCCGGAGCGAGCTCCTCGATGCCCTTGACCTCGACGTACTCCGCCACGTAGAGGTCGAGCGTCAGCTCCGGGTCCGGCAGATCCTGGACCAAGACGGCGACGGCCTTGTTGCCCGGCGTTCCCTCCGGCTTGGTGAGCAGGATGTGCCGTGCCGGAGGGCAGGCCTCGCGCCCGGCCCGTTGCATCTCGGCCAGGTAGCCGCGCGCCGTCGGCACGACCGGCGGCGGGACGGTCTCGTCGTACGCCGCCTCGACACGCGGCAGGTAGAGCGGCAGCACTAGCGGCTCGGGGTCGACCACAGGAGTGCCGGACGTTGGCTCCGGAGCCGTGGTGGGCTCCGACGTGAGCGGCGACTCCGGTGTGGAGGTGGGCTCGGGCTGCTGGTCAGCCGGCGCGCCCGAGACACGGGCGGCCAGCACCAGCAGGGCCAGAGCAAGGGAGATTCCGACTGTCAGGGTACGCACCGTGGCCGGCTCCGCGGGCTCGCGTCGGACAGGGGCCGCACTGGGCGATATGATAGCACCGTGGGACAGGCCTCGAGCGGCTGGCCGTCCGCGACCCCTGTGGTAGAATCCGCCGCATGCCGATCGTTGTCGACGCGATGGGGGGGGACAACGCGCCTGGGGCCGTGGTTGACGGCGCCGTCATGGGCGCGCGATCGGCCGGTCGTCCAATAATCCTGGTGGGGCGCGAGGAGGTCGTACGCGCCGAGCTCGCCCGCCATGACCTGAGCGACGTCGACGTGACGGTGGTGCACGCCGAGGGCGTCATCGACATGCACGAGCTGTCCCCGGCGTCGGCAGTGCGAACTATGCCCGACAGCTCCATCGCTCGCGGCCTCGAGCTGGTGCATGACGGCGAGGCCGAGGCGTTCGTCACCGCCGGGCACACTGGCGCGACGGCCGCGGGGGCCACCATGCGGCTCGGTCGCATCAAGGGCGTCCGCCGCCCGGCCCTCGCGACGCAGTTCCCGACCGCCAAGGGGCCGTGCGTCATGATAGACGTCGGCGCCAACACGGAGGTCAAGCCCGAGTACCTCGTGCAGTTCGCCGTCATGGGCTCGTCTTACGCCGAGCTGGTCCTCGGCGTCGAGGACCCGACGGTCGGCCTGGTCACCATCGGCGAGGAGCGCGGCAAGGGCAGCCCCGCCGTGCGCGCCGCGCTGCCGATGCTCGAGGCGACCTCGCTCAACTTCGTCGGCAACATCGAGGGCCGCGACATCCCGATCGGGACCACCGACGTGGCGGTTCTCGACGGCTTCACGGGCAACGTGCTGCTGAAGTTCGCGGAGGGCGCCGGCATCCTCGTGCAAGGCATCCTGCGCGACTCGCTGGCGAGCGATCCGCTAGGGGTCATCGGCGCGCTCCTGCTGCGGGGCTCGCTCACGCGTGCGCGGTCACAGATGGACTACCGCTCGACTGGCGGCGCGGTGCTCCTCGGCGTTCGCGGCGTCGTGGTGATCGGTCACGGCCGCTCCGACGCGGAGGCGATAAAGACGGCAGTCGAGGTGGCCGCTCGGGGCGTGGACAACGGCCTGGTCGAGGCGATTCGCGAGGGCGTGGCCGAGGCGCGCGCGGCCGAGATCGCCGCACACCCGGGATGAAGGTCCGCACCAACGAAGCGCTTGTGGCGAAGCGCCGCCGAACGGCGCTCCTCCTGTCTCTGGGCGGCATCGCGGTCCTTGGCGTGGGCCTGGCGATCAACATGAAGGGATGGGGGGGAGCCGCCGGCGCGTCCGGGGATCTGGCGCCAGGGGTTCCGTTCGCCTCGCTGCCGTACTTCGCGCTCGTGATCGGCACGATCATGAGCTGGATCGGCATCTCCATCTCGGACCGCTGGTCGTTGCCCCCGCGCGCCGATCTGGCGCTCGAGCACGGCCTCAAAGGCGCGGGTCAGGCCTACACGCTGTACAACTGGCTGCTGCCGGCCGAGCACGTGCTCCTCGCGCCGTGGGGGCTTGCGGTGATCGCCGTGAACAACTGCGACGGGCCGGTCGAGGTCAAGGGCTCGCGCTGGCGTGATGCGCGCCCCATCTGGCGGCGTGCGCTGTCGGTGGGGCGCCGACCGGTCCGCGATCCGCGGCGGCGGCTGGGGATCGAGACGGCGGCGCTCGCCTCTGCCATCGCCGCTCGCGACGCCGACTCCGAGCTCGGGGACGTGACTGTCGAGGGCCTGGCCGTGTTCTCTCAGCCTGCCGTCTCGGTCAGCGCCACCGAGCCCAGCGTGCCCGCGCTGCGCACCGACGAGCTGGCCGCCTGGCTGCGGGACAAGGCCAAGTCACCTAGCATGTCGCCGGGGCGGCGACGGCGACTCGAGCGGCTGCTGGACGAGATCGCGAACGAGCGCCTGGAGCGCTGACCGGGGTCGCGCGCGGTGCCGAGCGATCTGTCTCCGCTCTCAGAGCGAGAACGGGTCGGGCGTGATCAGCAGGAAGAACAGCCCCAGCGCGAGCAAGCCCAGCACTCGCCGCCAGAGGCCGAGCTGCGTCAGGTCGTTCAGCGCCGGCGGGTGCTCTATTCCCATCATGAACACCAGGCCCAGCATCAGCATGTAGCCCGGATTGGCCATCAGCGCGACGGCGCCCGCGAGCAGGAACATCCCCCAGGCCACGTAGCGGTGGTAGTCGCCGAACAGCGCGTACGAGATGTGCCCCCCGTCAAGCTGCGACACGGGCAGCAAGTTCAGCGCGGTGATGAAGAAGCCCCACCAGCCGGCCATCAGCAGCGGGTTCATGGCGAAGTCGACACCTGCGGCGCGCGGTCCGCGCACGAGCAGCGCCATCCACTGGAACAGGAGCGGCTCGTTGAACACGGTGATCGACGCGTCGGGGCCAGTGGGCACGGCGACGAGCTCGGCCTGCGCCAGGCCCATCGCCACGACCGGCACCGCCAAGGCCAAGCCGGCCAGAGGTCCGGCTATGCCGACGTCGAACAGCGCCTTGCGCGACTTGAACGGCGAGCTGATCCGGATCACCGCGCCCAGCGTGCCGGTCAGCGGGTTGAGCGGGAACGGGATGAAGTACGGGAGGGTCACGTTGAGGCCGTAGTGCCGCGCAACGAAGTAGTGGCCGAGCTCGTGGATGCCCAGTATCCCGAGCAACGCGACCGCGAACGGCAGGCCCAGCGCCCAATTGTCGACCATCACCCGCACCAGCTCGGGCACGGACTCGATGACGATCGAGGGCGGGAGCGACTGCCAGGTGCCGGCCATGAGCACTGAGAAAACGGTGGCCACGAAGAGGGCGAGGTTCACCCACCGGCGGCCGGACCGCGCGTCGTCTGGCGCCGGATACGCCACCAGCACGTCGCGTCCGTCCTCGTTGCGCAGCAGCGGGACGAAGCCCAGCGCGCGGAAGTCGTCGACGATTGCCTCGTAGACCTGCTCCGGCTCGAGCAGGTACTGCCCGCTGAACACGACGACCTTGCCGCGTCCCCGCAGCGAGACCCCGTCGACGGCGAATACCTCGCCGATCGCGGCCTCGAGATCCAAGACGCGACCGTCTGTCGGCATTGGGGTGAACCAGCCTGTGCTCAAAGTACCTCGTTTCTGGGCGGTCAAAGCGTCTTTTCCGACTCTGGCGTAAGTCTAGCATGGCGGCCGCCGCGTGCCCGCGACCGCGGTCCCGAATCCTGCCGGGCCGTCAACGCCGCCGAGCGCCCTGGCGCGACGGAGAGGCTTGATCCGCGACTCCGGGGCGGCGAGCCCGTCACGGTGTTATAATGGATGCCTTCGAGAGCGCGCCGGAGTGGGAGCCGCCCAGCGGCCAACGGATGTACCCATGATCGATTCAACCGCAGCATGACGCCTCGACGCGTGGTGGTAACGGGGCTGGGCGCGATCACGCCTCTAGCTCACGACGCGCCCGGCACTTGGCAGGCGATGCTCGATGGGCAATCGGGCCTCGGCTGGTTCACGCAGTTCGATCCCGACGATTTCGGGTTGGAGGCGCGGGCGGCCGGCGAGGTCAAGGACTTCGACGCGGCCGCAGTCTTGGGGCCCAAGGCCGCTCGGCGCACCGACCGCGTGGCGCAGTTCGCGTTCGTCGCTGCGCGCGAGGCGCTGGCCGATGCCGGCTTGCTCGCCGATGGCGGCGACGACGGCTCCGGAGCGCTCGACACGCGGCAGGTCCCGGCCACGCGCGCCGGGACGTACATCGGCACGGGCCTCGGCGGCATCCTCACGTTCGTAGCCGAGGAGGCGAAGCTGCGCGACAAGGGGGCCCGCCGCGTCAGCGCCTTCCTGCTGCCGATGGTCCTGGCCGACGCGGTGCCGGGGTCGGTGGCCATCGAGTTGGGGCTGCGGGGGCCGAACATGGCGCACCTCTCGGCGTGCGCCTCAGGGGCCAACGCCATCGGCGAGGCGCGCGAGGCCATCGTCCGCGGTGTTGCCGACGTGATGCTGGCAGGCGGCGCCGAGGCCGCGCTGACACCGACGGTCATCGCCGGCTTCCAGAACATGGGAGCGCTGTCCAAGTGGCAAGGCGACCCGCGGCTGGCCAGTCGCCCGTTCGACCTCGAGCGCGACGGGTTCGTCGCCGGCGAGGGCGCCGGCGTGCTCGTTCTCGAGGAGCGGGGGCACGCGATGGCGCGGGGGGCGCGCATCTACGCTGAGCTAGCCGGCTACGGCACGACCGCCGATGCCGTGCACGTCACCGCTCCGGCCGAGGACGGCGAGGGCATCCTGGAGGCGATGCGCGTGGCTCTCGACGAGGCCGAGGCTACGCCGGGCGACCTGGACTACATCAACGCGCACGGCACCAGCACTCAACTGAACGACGTCGTCGAGACGAGGGCGGTTCACCGGCTCCTCGGGGGCCGGGCGCACGATGTTCCTCTCAGCTCGTGCAAGAGCATGATCGGCCATCTGCTGGGCGCGGGGGGGGCGGTGGAGGCGGTCGTGACATCGCGCGTAGTAGAGACCGGTGAGATCCCGCCGACCATCAACCTGCACACGCCGGATCCCGAATGCGACCTGGACTACGTTCCGCACGTCGCGCGCCGCCCGTCGGGCGGCGTGCAGCTCGCGATGTCCAACTCCCTCGGCTTCGGTGGCCACAACGTGGCCCTGGTGTTCCGGGCAGCGTGAGCGCCGCTAGCCCGCACCGACCGCCGGCGGCACCGACCTGCGAGGCTCTGCCATGACCGAGACTAGATACGCGCACATCACCGGCTGGGGGGCGTACGCCCCGCCGCGAGTCGTCACGAACGACGAGCTCGCGCAGCTGGTGCCGACTTCGGACGACTGGATACGGGGGCGAACCGGCATCGCCGAGCGGCGAATAGCCGACGACCACGACTTCACCTCCACCATGTCGACGAAGGCCGGCAAGCGAGCCCTCGAGGTGGCCAACCTGGAGCCGGGCCGCCTCGACCTGATAATCGTCGCGTCTGCGACACCCGACCACCTTATGCCCAGCACCGCCAGCATGGTGCAGAACGCCCTCGGCGCGACCAACGCGGCCGCGTTCGACTTGAACGCCGCCTGCTCGGGCTTCGTGTACGCGCTCAGCGTGGCGTCGTCGCTCGTCAAGGTCGGGGCATACGACACGGTCTTGGTCATCGGCGCCGAGTCGCTCTCGCGCGTCACGAACTGGACGGATCGGCAGACCTGCGTCTTGTTCGGCGACGGCGCCGGGGCGGTCGTAGTGGAGGCGTCCGACCAGCCGGGCGGCGTGCTCGGCTACGATCTCGGGGCGGACGGGTCCGGCGGCGACTACATCACGATCGGGCTCGGCACGCGCAACCCGATCTACTCCGACGTCGCGCCGGTTAGCGACAACTACATCAAAATGAAGGGGCGCGACGTCTTCCGGTTCGCCACGAAGATCATGGAGCAATCGACCAGGACGGTCGTTGCTCAAGCGGGTCTCGAGGTCGACGACATCGACCTGATAATCCCGCACCAGGCCAACGAGCGCATCCTGCAGGTGGCGGCCAAGAGGCTCGACTACCCGCTCGACCGGCTGTTCTCCAACTTGGAGCGCTACGGCAACACGTCGGCGGCGAGCGTGCCGCTAGCCCTGGTCGACGCCATCGAGCAGGGTCGGGTGAAGGCCGGCGACAACATCGTGATGGTCGGGTTCGGTGGCGGCCTGACCTGGGCCTCGTGCCTCGTGCGGTGGGCCTATGACCCGGAGGAGCGCGAGTGGTCGTCTTGGCGGCGCGGCGTGCGCTGGACGCGCGGTCGCGTGTCGGGCGCCAAGAACTGGCTCAATCGCGCCGACCGGCGGCTGGCGGCAATGGACGACTGGCTGCGCCGCCGCGGCGACGACGGCCGGATGAACGGCCGGGGCGGTGGGCGCCGACTCGTGGGCCGCGGTCGCCCGAGCCGCAGCTAGCGGGCGCTAGAGGCTCCGGAGCCGCCTCGACGGCCTGATTCGCCCGAACAGGAGCTACTCGCCGGTCTGAGAGTCCGACAGCTCGCGGGTGACGCGCTCACGCTCGTCTTGGGAGAGCCCGGTCAGCTCGTCTAGCGCCGTGCCGCGATAGGGCTCGTCGCGCCTAGCGGCGAGGGGCGCCCGCGGATGGCCCGCGCCCCCCGGGCCGGGCCCCCGGCCCCCCCCCCCCCCCGTAAAGGCGCGGTTAAAACGGAGGGTGGGGGCGCGGGCCCGCGGCC
>JBJYWW010000093.1:0-3000 GCA_046259645.1 Anaerolineae bacterium | reverse complement strand
CTCGCTCGAGCACGGCCCACGTCCCGCCGCCGACCCGATACAAGGCGCTGATCACCTGCTGGTTCGTGAACGGCGCCGGCTCCGGCGCGGTTGTTCGCGGGACGTCCACGCTCACCTCGTACTCGCCCGGCGGCAGCCACTCGTGCCCGCCGTACTTGGCGGCGACAGCCTCCAGCACCACCTCGCGCAGCGCTCCGTCAACGCCCAAGTCTGCGAGCACCTCGGCCGCCGTCGGAATAGTGAAGCGCACCTGGGTGCGCCCGGTGTCCATCGTGGACCGCTCCTTCCCCACCGTCTCGGTGTTGGTTGTCGGTCTCCCCGCGGACTCGCCGGGAGCAGGCGACGCTCCGCTCGCCGCCACGGAGGCGAGCTTGGAGCTGGGGGCAGCGCTGGCGGAAGCCGTCGGCGGCGCGGCGTCGGGCTCCGGCACGGCGTCGGCCAACGACGACAGCGGGTCGGTGACTGCCGGGCTGATCTGCGCGGCGTAGATCGAGAAGTCCTTGAACGCCTGCCACGCGGGACGGCGATCGGCGGGGTCCTCGGTCGGTGACCGCAGCAGGCCGTTGGACTCCCCCTCGTCGTCGGCCAGCGACGACCAGACCACGGCGCGGACGGCCGGCTCAGCCGTCAAAGCGTCGAGGGCGCTCCAGGCGTTGCGGCCCTGCTCGGCCTCGCCGCACACGTCGGCATCCCACGACACGCCGGTGACGTAGATGCCGGACACGCCGGCCTGTCCTGCTCGGCCCGCGTTCTCCATCACGCGCCAGAGGCGGCGGGTCCGCTCCGACAGCGCCGCACCGACGGCCTGCTCCGTCTGCCCGGGCCCGGGCGCGACCCGACGGATGATGCCCACGACGTCGAACGGGTACTCGCCGTGCGCCCACTGCCCGTGCTCGAGCACCTGCCTCAGGTAGTCGACGGCATCGTCACCGTCATCGCTCATCAGCCCGCCCGCCACGACCACGGCATCGGGGGCAGCACCCTTGATGGCCGCGGCGACGCACTCGAGCAGCGCCGCGAAGCGCTCAGGGGAAAGCCCGTCCGGCGCCGGCGCATTCGCCTCCGGCAGGATCTCCCATGCCTGCACCCGCGCTCCAATCAAAGCGGCGAGAGCGGCGGCGTTCCCGGCAAGCTCGTCGCGCCACGCTTCCGCGAGGTGCGCTGAGCCGTCCCCCACGAAGACTCGACCGCCGCCCGGGGCCACCGTCAAGTCGCCGTCCACGACCGCGATCAGGCCAAGTCGCTCGCGCTCGGCTGCGTCGGCCGCGTCGCGCGCTCCGTCCAGCGTGACGCCGGTCAGCGACTGCTCGTGCCCGAGCGTGAACCGAACGCGAGCGAGGCGCGCGCCCGCGTCGGCCGCCAGGCGGAACCTGGTGGCGGCGTCCAAGTGCGTGCCTACGTCGATCCCGAGCATGTCGGTCAGGGCCATGAGAGCCTCCTACAGCGGGCCGGGGCGGTGCCCGCCCGTCAGGCCATCTTCAGCATCACCACGAACACCGCGAGCTGAATCATGATCGCGCCGGCGATCAGCAACCGCGAGCCCAGCTCGGTGCGTTCGTGAACCATCACTGCCAGGATCGTGTTCAGCACCAGCCCCGCGGTGCCGACCAGCGGCAGCGTCCAGGCCATGCTGAGCGGCTGGGCCGGACCGGGCGCGGCCGTGCCGGTCGCAGGGTCGAAACGGAAGAGCAGCGCGACCTCGCCGGGGAGCTCCGGGTAGTGCCAGATCAGCCACGCGAACGCCAGTGCGCTGACGGCCACGCCGATCGCCACGAGCCGCACGCTTGCCGTGTCGCGCAGGATGGTGAGCCTGCCCCAGGCGGACGGCGACGCGTCGGCCGCTGGTCGCTGGACCGTGCCGAGGCGCCGCCGCACCTGGAACTCGCGCACGAAGCCGCGCCTGTCGGCCGGCGACACCACGTACGCGAGGTCGTGCGTCACGATCACCAGCTGACCCTCGGTGGGAGCCGTGGCGTACACCAGCGCCTCGCGGTGCGCGTCTTCGGGGTCGCCCGGCTCGAGCTGCACCTTGGAGCGCCCGATCTCGTAGCCGGGCCACCTGATGCCGGACACCGGCGCGGCGAGCGGTCGGCCGTTCAGGATGTGCGTGATGTCGAGCATGGGCACGGTCAGGCGACTAGCGGCCCACTTGATCGTTATGCCGTCGCGGCTCAGGTCGTAGCGGAGGCTGAAGTAGCCCCACACCCAGTATGCGAGCAAGAACGTGGGCATGATCAGCGCCGCCACCACCAGGGCCAGCACGGCCGCCAGCGGGCCCGGCCATGACCGGGCGAGCAGCCACAGCAGCACGACGATGATCGCTGCCGCGCCGGCGAGCATGCCTAGCCCGACTGGGCCTCCGCGGGAAGGCGCTGTCCGCAGCGCCATCAGAACCTGACCCACCTGACAGTCGTCGGGAACAGCTCGGGTATGAAGTCCCCGGCCAGCATCGCCATCGTCGCCTCGGGATCGGCGCGCACCGGCGCCGCCAGGCGCACCGACAGCACACCGTTCACCGCGTCACGCACAGGGGTGTCCCAGACGTAGAAGTACAGGAACACCAGTTGCTCATCGCCCCGCCGCGCCACCCCGCTGTTCACGGCGAGTGGCGACGGCCCCGCCGGCAGCTCCTCTACGGACAGCGTCTCGATGTTCCATCCGCCGAGCGGATAGCAGGTGTCGGGCGTGTGCTCGTACAGATGGAAGCTCTTGCTGCCGCGGCTGCCGAACGCCGACAGCCACACCAGCTCGCCGTCGGCCCGACGATAGGTGCGTTCGATCGAGACGTCGGGGTCGCGGAACCACTTGTCCACGGCCGGATCGTGCTGGCGGTCCGTGCCGCGCCAGTCGCCGAGCGCAAGCGGGAGCCCCGCGGGCAGGCCGTCCAGCGCGAGGTCGTAGGGTGTCAGCACGGCAGCCTCATGTGATGTGCGGCGGTACCAGCCTTCGACGTCGACGAACACGATGACAACGTCCTCCGGTTGTGCCTTTGGCAGCCTT